>DATDHK010000458.1:0-24166 GCA_036521635.1 Bryobacteraceae bacterium
CCTTCGTGGCGGTGTCGGTGCTGTTCCTGCTGATAGCGGCGCTGGCGTGCTTTATCCCGGCGCGGCAGGTAACGGAGATCGATCCTTTAATTGCCCTGCGTCAAGAGTAGCGCTCGCTCGGCTTGCGGGTCTTTCTTGGACGTGTGCGAGAGATAGAGCAGCAGCATTCGGCGCGCCCGATCCTTGACGCCGTTGCGGAGCCAATAATCCGCGAGCGTTCGCGCGCATAGCGGCGTGTTGGGAGAATGCTCGATGTACGCCGCGCACTCGATATCCAGGTGATTGAGGACGTGCCGTAGTTTGTCGGGGAACGCCGGCGGCGGGGATTGCAAACCACGGACAAAGATCAGGTCCTGCGAATCGTCATAGACAAGCTGCCATTCCGAACTTAACGGGTTGGCAAGCGCGAGAGCGAGCGGATACATTGCGCCGGATACGTAATCGAGCGTGTTCATGATCACCACTTGGACACCGTAGCGATTGAGCAGATCCGCGCGAGGGCCAGTCACTGCATCGGCGGAGGACTGATCGTTATTCAGAATCTGGCGGTAATCCTGGTAGAGAGAATCGCTGAGGGCGCGCCCGTCGATGAATACGCGGTTCTGCGGATATAGGCGCCAGATAAGATAGCCGCCTTGCTCATAGGTATTGAACAATGATCCGGTGAGATGGTTTGCGAGCAGATAGTCGGCCGCGCCCGCGGGGGTGGTCCAAGTGGCGACGCGGAACTGAAAATACGATGTGCGAGCGATTGCCGCTACGAGTAGGATTGGCGTTACCCACGCGAACATGCGCGACAGTTTTAATTGAAAAGGAAAATAGGCGGCGATGAGAATTGGCGCCAGGAACCCGATCAACAAGATGTTCCGGAAAGCCATGAGCGAGGCCGCGGCGAATGCGGCGAACAGTATCCAATGCGTTGGCTTTACTCTTCGCCAGGAAAATAGCAACACGAGGACGGCGAGATAGAGCAAAATGTCGAAGCCATAGGGCGATCCCCACGGCGATGGGCGCTGCCATTCCAGCAGATTGGCCGTCAGTGGACTCTGCCGGTACTTGAGAAGCGTGGACAGTGCGCCGAATCCATTTGGATTGAGGCACGAGACCACAATGGAACACGCAGTAACCAACCACAGACGGCGGCGATTTTGGGTGCAGTAAGCCAGCAAGATCACCCATCCGAGAAAAAATCCGCCGTGCGAGTTCGCCCAGAATAAGGAAATTGCCGGGAGCGTCCACAACGCAACGCGGAGCTCGAGCAGCGTCACAAAAACAGCGACGAAGAGGAAAGTGACTAGTGCGGGCCGGTCGGCCGTGAACTCGATGGCGACCGATGCCGTGGCGAAGGCCGCTACAATGCCCGCATAGAAGTTCGTCGAAAGCCGCGCTGCAAGTAGGCCGGCTAGTGCGCAGACAGTCGCGAGGATCAGCGCCCGCACGAAGACGATGGCGGGGAAACCGGCAAGACTGTAGGCCATGAAGAGCAGGGCCTGCGCCAGCCACTCGTGCGTCAAGTTGAAATGCCGAACCTGATCTTCGTGGGTGACAGACGTGGTGTAGGAGAAGGGATCCGGAATGGGCAGCGAACGATGCTCGACAATGTACTGGCCCGTTTTCAGGTGCCACCAGAAATCGGAGTCGGCGATTTCAGTGGAGAACAATCCGGCTAGACAGATCAGGGCGAGCGAGAGGGTCAAGATCTTTGACCAACGGCTGGTCATGTCCTTTACATCATAATGTGAGAGCGGGAGAATTCCGATCATGAAGCTCTGCTTGTTGATACTAGTTGGTATGACGACGCTGCCGGCGCAAGACGGCAAAATTCGAGTGATTGCTTTTGGCGCGCATCCGGACGATTGCGACATTCGCGCCGCCGGCACCGCCGCTCTGTTCGCGAAGCTTGGACACGCGGTGAAGTTCGTATCGGTCACCAACGGTGACGCTGGACATCAAGCTATGAAGGGCGCCGCTCTGGCTCAGCGCAGGCAGGGCGAAGCGAAAGAATCGGCGCGGCGGCTGGGCATTGAGTATGAAGTCTTGAACAATCACGATGGGGAACTGCTGCCAACACTGGAAGTGCGCAAGGAAATCATCCGTCAGATTCGGCGATGGAATGCGGATATCGTGCTTGCGCCGCGGCCGAACGATTATCATCCCGATCATCGCTACACCGGTGTGCTGGTGCAAGACGCGGCCTATATGGTGGTGGTGCCGGACGTGACGCCGGAGACGCCGCCGCTGCGCAAGAATCCGGTTTTTCTTTATTACGAGGACAACTTCCAGCGGCCGAATCCGTTTCGTCCGGACATCGCGGTGGCGCTGGACGATGTCATCGACAAAAAGATCGACGCGTTGGATTCGTTCGTCTCGCAGTTCTATGAGTGGCTGCCGTGGGTGGACGGCAAACTGGCGGACGTGCCGAAAGATGCCGCTGAGCGCAAGGCGTGGCTGAAGCACGCGCGGGCGGATCGCCAGATAAACCAGGAGGTGCGCGTGTCGCTGGCGAAATGGAACGGAGAGAAGGGATTGACCGCGAAATATTATGAGGCGTTCGAAGTGTGCGAGTATGGGGCGCAGCCCAACGAAGCGCGCATTCGCCAGCTTTTTCCGATGTTGCATTGACCGCTTGCTTACGCGCGCGGCTCGGAAGCGGTCATTAACGCTTGATGCGCGCGATGTTGGAATATGCGGATTCACCTGCGTCGTTGATGGCGCGCACCCGGTAACAGACGTCGGCCCCGCGCGGCGCTGTCGTGTCGCTGAATTTAGCTGAGGCGGGCTGTGTCGCGATGCGCTCCCAGCGCGCGGTGTTGCCGATGCGCCGCTCGACCGCTACTTTCGACGGGTTGCCGTTGTGCAATTCCCAACGCAATTCCAAGCCGGGGTTGGCGCCGGATGGCAGGGCAACCAAGCCGCTGGGCGCTTCCGGCAAGGTTGGCCAATCGAAATAACTTACATCGGCGATCGCCAAAATGCTATCGCGAAGCGGAAGGGCTTCCAGCGTGTCGGTGGTTCCGCGCTTCCATTCGAGCGCTGTGATTTCGCCCGACACAACGTCGATCAAGACAGGTTCGCGGATGCCGGTGTTTTTCAATTTCAAAGTCACGGCCAGCGGTGGAAATGCGCCGCCCGGGACGCTGTGAGCGGCAACCCAGTAGGCGACGATCGACTTGCCGTTCTTGTTGCGGAATCCGTAGCGCAGGAATTGCGCGCGGCCTTGACGCCGCAGGTTCGGGACATCCGACGCTTCCAGCACGATTTTCGGATCGAGCTTTGTGTCCGAGAATAGAGCGTTCGTATTTTGAAGCGCGTAATAAACGGGGCGCGGCGTAAAATCGTCAGGCAGATTCCGCTTGCCGTGGATGAAGCCGAAGTCGTCGTACTCGTTGCCATCCACGCCGGCCGCCAAGAGCCAGACAAATGTTTTTACCCCGGCGGCGTGGTTGTAAATCATACCGCGCGGGATGTATTTGGCTTGAACGCTTTCGTCCGATCCACGCCAGGATGGAATGGAATTGAATTCGTCGTCCCAGAATTCGATGTCCTTGCGCATGCCCGGATAATTGCGGACCAGATCGCGCAACTTGGTGGGCGATTCGGCGCCATACGCGCCAGTGTCCATCGATTCCGGATTCAGATTCTGCCCGTATCCGGGATAGGTGTGATACGCAAAGATGTCGATGCCCGAGGCGCATTTGCATTCGTCCAGAGCGCGCTTCGCGAAGTCGCTGGTGGGATCGGCCTGGCCGCCGTAAATCACTTTCGCCTGCGGGTCGGTTTCATGCACAGCCGGAACAAACGCGGCGAGCAAACGTCCGTACTCTTCCGGATTTCCATACGGGTTCCAATAGCCGATGTCCTGCTCGTTCCACAAGGCGTAGTAATGAATCCGGCCTCGGAAGTGGTTCACCATCCACTTCACGTAACGCAGGAAGGCCGCGATCTCATCGGGAGTTTTAGGCGGCCAGAAGATGGAATTGATACTGCGATCGTCGTTGTGAAAGCTGCCGGGTTCGGGCGTGATGATGTCCGGCCGAATTCCCGAACGCGAGGTGTATATCGGATTCCCGTACATCAATTGCACTTGCACCTGAACGCCGTTTTCGACCAGGGAATCCACGTAGTCGTCCACTTCCGGCGCCACCGCGAATACGCCGCGGCGCTGTTCCACCCAATCCCAACTAGTGGGGTCGGAACTGTTTTCGTATTGGCCGATTCGAATCCAACTGACGCCAGCGTCGAACATGCGCGTCCACCACCAGCGATTCCACGGCAGGTAAGGCTCGCGCGGAAGATCGGAGTTGATGCCGAAACCGTTTTGGATTTGGGACGAGCGCTTGGGCGGAACGTGTGTGGGCAGATTGGTGCGCGCGGTTTGGGCGAGCAGTCCCGGGAGGAATGCAACGGCAATCAGCGATGCGATAGGTTTCATTACTTTTGCAGTATACTTCCATGCTTGACTAGAAGATTCAATGCACGTAACCTTTTTCCTCCCACCCGGTAATGAATAGTGCTTGCGCGCGCCCAACCGCGCCGCGGCCGCGAAGTCTAATATGCCAATGGGATCTCTCTGGAACGACCTCCGCTTTGCGCTACGCACCCTCAGAAAATCCCCCGTGTTCACCGTGGTTGCCGTCTTATCCCTGGCGCTTGGGATCGGCGCCAACACCGCGATTTTCAGTCTGCTGGATCAGGTGCTGCTTCGCCTGCTGCCTGTGAACCATCCCGAACAGCTTGCGTTGCTCACCATTCGCGGCATGGAATACGGGAACAACAGCGGCGGGAACGCAATGTCTTATCCGTTGTATGGCGATTTCGCAAAGAGCAATTCCGTCTTCAGCGGGATGTTCTGCCGCTTTCCCTACAACATGAGCGTGAGTTTCGGCGGACGAACGGAGCGCGTGGATGGCGAACTGGTGTCCGGCACTTATTTTCCCGTTCTGGGCGTGGGTGCGGCGGTTGGTCGCACGTTCATGCCGGATGACGATCAAACGCCCGGTGGACACCCGCTGGCGATGCTCACTTATTCGTATTGGAAAACGCGTTTCGGCGGCGACCCGTCCATCGTTGGAAAAACGGTAATTGTGAATGCCCGAAACCTGACCGTGGTGGGCGTAGCGCGGCCCGGCTTCAACGGCGTGGAACTCGGACGCACGACACAAATATTCGTCCCCATGACGATGAAGGCCCAAATGACGCCCGGTTGGGACGCTCTGGACGATCGCCGCTGGCGCTGGGTCAACGCCTTCGGCCGTCTGAAACCGGGCGTCACCGCGCAACAAGCCAAGGCGTCTTTGCAGCCGTTCTATCACGGCGTTCTGGAAATGGAAGTGAAAGACGCCGTCTTTCGAAACGCGGCGCCGGCGGATCGACAGCGTTTTCTGAAGAACATCATCGACGTTTTGCCGGGCTCGCAAGGGCGTTCGAATCTTCGCCGCCAGCTCACTACGCCGCTTTGGCTTCTAATGGCGATCACTGGCGGAGTGCTGCTCATCGCCTGCGCGAACGTCGCGAATTTGCTGGTTGCCAAAGCAACTTCACGGCAGAAGGAAATTGCGATTCGACTCGCGATCGGCGCCGGACGCGGCCGCATCATCCGTCAGCTTCTGGTTGAGAGCCTCACGCTTTCGGTTTTTGGCGGCGCGCTGGGACTGCTGCTGTCCGTCTGGATCGACCGATTGCTGTTGACCTTCATGCCCAACCAGGCGGGTGAGGGGGCAATCTCTTCAAATCCCGATCTCCGCATTCTTGCGTTCACGATCGCAATTTCCGTGCTGACCGGAATCGTTTTCGGTCTGGCGCCCGCGCTACAGAGTACCAAGCCGGAACTTGCGTCTACTTTGAAGGACCAGGTTGCCGGCATTCTGGGCGGCGGCTCGCAGGGACGTTTTCGAAAAAGTCTGGTGGTGGTGCAAGTCACTCTTTCGCTGCTGCTGCTGGTGGGGGCGGGCCTATTCATTCGCAGTCTTCAAAATTTGCGCGATCTTGGGCCGGGCTTTCCCACTGAGAACCTGGTGGCGTTCACCGTTGACCCATCTCTCATTGGCTACGATTCGTCCAAAGCGAAAGTCTTCTACCGGCGTCTCGCCGATGAGCTCGCAGCCATCCCAGGTGTGCGGAACGTGGGGCTGGCCGACATGAGAATCCTGACTGGCAACGAGTCGGACAGCGGAATCACGATCGAGGCCCAGGGCTCCAAACCCGCCGAAAAGGCCCATCCGTACATGAACGCGATAGACCCTGGATACTTCGCGACGCTCGGCGTGCCGATTCTCGCGGGCCGGGATTTCACGTTCCAGGACACCGAGACGATTCAGCATGGCGCCAGGCAGGATATGAAAGTTCCGCGGGTTGTGATTGTGAACGATAAATTCGCAAGGCGATTTTTTCCTGGCCGTAGCGCGCTGGGACAGCACGTTGGTTTCGGCATTGCTCCAAACACCAGGACCGAGATGGAAATCGTCGGCGTGGTCAAGGATATCAAGTACACCTCGTTGCGGGATGAAATTCCTATCCAGATGTTTGGTCCCTATATTGCCGGATCGCACGTCGCCGAGATGACCATCTACGCCCGCTCCACGCTGGATGCCAGCCAGATGTTTTCGGCCATCCGCGCAAAGGTGCGCGAGCTGGATGCGAATCTTCCGCTGTTCGAACTCCGTACGCTGGATCAACAGATCTCGGCATCGCTGTTGATTGAGCGGCTGATTGCGAGTTTGTCGACGGTCTTCGGGTTCCTGGCTACGCTGCTGGCCATGATCGGTCTGTACGGCGTGATGGCGTACACAATTGCGCGGCGCACGCGCGAAATTGGAATTCGCATGGCGCTGGGAGCTTTTCAAAAGGACGTGCTGTGGCTGGTGATGCGAGAGGTGCTGGTGTTGGTTGCAATCGGCGTCGTGGCCGGTTTGTGCGCGGCGATTGGGCTTACGAGGCTGGTCCAGAGTCAGCTTTATGGAATCACCGCGCACGATCCCATGACGCTTGCGCTTGCAACTCTCGGGCTCGCCGTGGTGGCGTGCGCGGCTGGATATATTCCGGCTATTCGCGCCAGCCGTGTGGATGCGATGGAGGCGCTGAGATATGAATAACGATCTTCGATACGCACTGCGAGCTCTAAAAAAGTCGCCCGTGTTTACGGCAGTGGCCGTGCTTTCGCTCGCGCTCGGGATCGGCGCGAACACCGCCATTTTCACTTTCCTCGATCAAATTCTGCTGCGCCTTCTGCCCGTCAAGGAGCCGAAGGAATTGGTGTTGCTCAGCATGAAGGGCTTTCACTACGGTGGAAATTGGGGAGGCAACGCGCTTTCGTATCCGATGTATCGCGACTTCAGCGAGCACAATACCGTGTTCACCGGAATGTTCTGCCGCTTCCTATACCGCGTGAGTTTGGGTTTCAATGGCCATACGGAACGCACGTCCGGAGAACTGGTATCTGGAACATATTTTCCTTTGCTCGGCGTCGGAGCTGCGCTTGGCCGCACTTTCACACCGGATGACGACCGCACTCCGGACGGTCATCCAATCCTGATGCTCAGCTACGACTATTGGAAAACGCGATTCGCGGGCGACCCGTCCATCCTCGGCAAGACCGTGATCATGAACGGACACAATTACACCGTCGTCGGCGTGGCGCAAAAAGGATTCGATGGCATCGAGCTTGGTAACTCCACACAAGTCTTCATCCCGGTCATGATGCGCGCCGATGCGATTCCGCAATCGGGGCTGGATTTCAAAAACCGGCGGCAGCGCTGGGTCAACGTCTTTGGGCGTCTGAAGCCGGGCGTGAGCGCGGAACAAGCGAAGGCCTCGCTGCAGCCGTTTTTCCATGGAATTCTCGAGATGGAAGTGAAGGAAGCGGCGTTCAACAACGCCTCCGCCGAAGTGCGCGAGAAGTTTCTGAAAAATATTATCGACGTGCTGCCGGGATCGCAGGGCCGCTCGTTCCTGCGCCGGCAGTTGACCACGCCCTTGTGGGTGCTGATGGCCATCACCGGCGGCGTGTTGTTGATTGCCTGCGCCAATGTGGCAAGTCTGCTGATCGCACGAGCCACCGCCCGGCAGAAAGAGATTGCTATCCGGCTGGCGATGGGAGCGGGCCGTGGACGAATCATGCGGCAGTTGCTGGTTGAGAGCCTGCTGCTTTCTACCATCGGCGGTGTGCTGGGTTTGCTGCTTGCAATCTGGATCGATCATTCGTTGATGGCGTTTCTTCCAGCGGATGCCACGGGCTTGAAACTTTCGACAACGCCCGACTTTCGTGTTCTGCTCTTCACCTTCGGCGTCGCTATTGTCACCGGCATCATTTTCGGATTTGCGCCGGCGTTGCAGTGCACCCGGCCCGACGTGGCGCCCACGCTCAAGGATCAGGTTGGCGGAATTGTCGGCGGCGGAGCGCAAGTGCGTTTTCGTAAGGCGTTGGTGGCGATGCAGGTGACGCTTTCGCTTCTGCTGTTAGTGGGCGCCGGCCTATTCATTCGCAGCCTGCGGAATTTGCGGGATCTCGGCCCGGGCTTTCCCACTGAAAATCTGGTGGCGTTCAACATCGATCCGGCGCTGAATGGGTACAATTCCGACCAATCCAAGGCGTTCTACCGGCAACTGACCGAAAAAATTAACGCGGTGCCGGGAGTTCGATCCATCGGGTTGGCGAACATGCGAATCCTGGAAGACAACGAGTGGGACAACTGGGTGACGGTGGAAGGATATCATCCGAAGGCTAATGAAACGCCCGATCCGTATATGAATTCCATCGGTCCCGGTTATTTCGCCACACTCGGCGTTCCGATTTTGGCCGGGCGCGATTTCACGATGAAAGATACCGAGACCGTGCAGCACGGCCCAAAGCCCGAGAACACCCAACCGCGCATGGTGCTGGTGAACGAGAAATTCGCCAAGCGCTATTTTGGATCCGGTCCGAACGCAATCGGGCGGCATGTCGGCTTCGGAATCGACCCCAACACAAAAACCGACATGGAGATTATTGGCGTCTTCAAAGACATCAAGTATACGAATCTTCGCGATGAGATTCCCATCCAGATGTGTGTTCCGTATCTCGCCAGCCGCTTCGTGGGCAGCATGACGGTGTATGTCAAAACCAGCATGGACGCCGATCAATTCTTTTCGGCAGTGCGCGGCAAGGTTCGGGAACTGGATGCCAATCTGCCGCTGTACGCCATGCGCACGATCGATACTCAAATCAGCAATTCGCTGCTGATCGAGCGCCTGGTCGCGAGCTTGTCGACGGTCTTCGGATTTCTGGCCACGCTGCTTGCGGTCATCGGCTTGTACGGCGTGATGGCGTACACGGTGGCGCGCCGGACACGCGAGATCGGCATACGCATGGCGCTTGGCGCGTTCCAAAAGCACGTGGTGTGGATGGTGATGCGTGAAGTGCTGCTGCTGGTGATTGTCGGCGTGGCGGCGGGCATCGCGGCCGCGGTGGCGCTCACGCGTTTCGTTCAGGCGCAACTCTACGGCATCACCGCACACGATCCTGTGACGCTGGCGATTGCCAGCCTGGCGCTGGGGGCGGTGGCGTGCGCGGCCGGATATATTCCGGCGGTGCGGGCTAGCCGGATCGACGCCATGCAAGCGCTGCGCTACGAGTAGCACCACCAAAGATCAAAAACAACACAGACAAGAATGTTTGTGCTACACAATAGGATGAGCCGGTCAGAGATTAGTGTCGAGCAGCAACCTCACCCTTATAACGGACACAGATCCACTCTGGTACAAAGACGCCATCATCTATGAGGTCCACGTCCGCTCGTTTTGCGACGGCGAAGACGACGGCATGGGCGACTTTCAAGGCCTCACCAAGAAGCTCGATTATCTGCAGGACCTCGGCGTCACTTGCATCTGGCTGCTTCCATTTTTTCCGTCTCCGTGGCGCGACGATGGCTACGATATTTCGGACTACACCGATGTCCATCCGGCGTACGGCACGCTGCGCGAATTCCAGGCATTCCTAAAACAGGCGCATCGCCGGGGCCTTCGGGTCATCACCGAAGTTGTTCTCAATCACACGTCCGATCAGCATCCGTGGTTTGAACGGTCGCGCCGCGCTCAGCCCGGAACCCGCTGGCGCGACTTTTATGTTTGGAGCGACACAGCCGACAAGTACCAGGAAGCCCGAGTCATCTTTAAAGATTTCGAAAGCTCCAACTGGACCTGGGATCCGATCGCCAAAGCGCACTACTGGCATCGCTTTTATTCGCATCAACCCGACCTGAATTTCGACAGCCCATACGTGCGGGAAGCCATGCTCGAGGTCATCGATTTCTGGTTCGATCTGGGCGTCGACGGATTTCGCCTGGATGCGGTTCCGTATCTTTACGAGCGTGAAGGAACCAACTGCGAGAATCTGCCCGAGACTCACGTGTTTCTGAAGCAACTCAGGCAGCACATCGATTCGAAATATCGTGATCGCATTCTTCTCGCGGAGGCCAATCAATGGCCCGAAGACGCCGTCGCGTATTTCGCCAACGACGACGAGTGCCACATGGCATTCCACTTTCCGCTGATGCCGCGCATGTTCATGGCGATCCGCATGGAGGACCGCTTTCCGATCATCGAGATTCTACAAGAGACGCCCGCAGTGCCGCCGCGCTGCCAGTGGGCATTGTTCCTGAGAAACCATGATGAGCTGACTCTCGAAATGGTGACCGACGAGGAGCGCGACTACATGTATCGCGTCTACGCACAGGAACGCGGGATGCGCATCAACCTGGGCATCCGCCGCCGCCTGGCCCCTCTGCTGGAGAACGACCGGCGCAAGATCGAGTTGATGAACGCCCTGTTATTCTCGCTGCCGGGGACGCCGGTTATTTATTACGGCGACGAGATCGGAATGGGCGACAACATTTATCTGGGCGACCGTAACGGCGTGCGCACTCCCATGCAGTGGAGCGCCGACCGCAATGCCGGATTCTCGCGCGCAAATCCGCAAAAACTTTATCTGCCCATCACCATCGATCCGCAATATCACTACGAAGCAATCAATGTGGAAGCGCAGCAGAACAATCCACATTCGCTGTTGTGGTGGATGAAGCATCTGATCGAGCAGCGCAAACAGTTCAAGGCTTTTGGCCGGGGAACGCTGGAATTTTTGCGCCCCTCGAACCGTAAGGTCCTGGCTTTTTACCGGCGCTATCAGGAAGAGACGATTTTGGTGATCGCGAACCTTTCACGCTTTCCACAGCACGTCGAGCTGGATCTTTCCGCCGTCGAGGGCATGACCCCTGTCGAAATTTTCGGACGCGCCGAGTTCCCGCCCATAGGCGACCAACCGTACTTCATCACCCTAGGCGCCCTCAGCTTTTACTGGCTGTCGCTGGAGACCAAACGAGTGCACCAGGAATCGGTCGATACCGAAAGCGAAAATCAGGCCATGCCCGAGGTGACGGTGGATTCGGTGGAGGAAGTGTTCCAGGGCAGGAGCCTGGCGGTGCTGCTGCGGATGTTGCCGGAATTTCTTAGAACGCGGCGCTGGTTTCATGGCAAGGACCGCACCATCCGATCGATTGACCTCTTCGACTCGTTGCCGATCGCAAACACTTCGTCGCAAATTCTGTTGGCAGAAATTGAATACACCGAAGGCGATCCGGAAATCTACGTCCTGCCCGGCTCCGTCGCCGTGGGCGTAGCGGCGAATGAAGTAAGGGCGAAATTGTCAGACGTCGCGGTCATGCTGGTGCATGCATCGAACGGAGCCGAAGGAATTCTATACAGCGCGGTCTGGAACCCGCTCTTCTGCGACGCACTGCTCGGCGCCATCGCGCGCAGGCGGCGCTTCAAAGGCAAATTTGGAGAATTGGCCGGCTCACACACGCGCGCATTTCGGCAGGTGTGGGGCGAACGGCATCCGCGACTCGCGCCAACGGTGCTGAACGTGGAACAGAGCAATACCTGCATCGCCTTTGGCGATCGTTTCATGTTGAAGATCTACCGCCGCGTGGAGCCGGGCGTTCATCCCGAAATCGAGATCGGCAATTTTCTGACTGAAAAACAATTCCCGAGCATTGCGCCCGTCACGGGCAGCTTGGAATACCGGCGGGAAAGTGGCGATCCGATCAGTGTTGGCGTGCTGCACGGTTTTGTTCAGAATCAAGGCGACGCTTCGCGCTACACGCTGGATTCGCTCGGCCGATTCTTCGCCGTCGCGCTGGCGCGTCACGAATCGGAGCACGTTAGCGCCGCCGGGAACCGGCACTATTTGGATTTGCGCCAGTCGGAAGTTCCTCAACATGCGCATGAATTGATCGGCGCGTATTTGGATTCCGCCGGACTGCTGGGCCGGCGAACGGCGGAGCTGCATCTCGCGCTCGGCTCCAACGTCATCGATCCGAATTTCGCGCCCGAACCCGTCACCGACCATTATCGCCAGGGTGTGTATCACAGCATGATGAGCCTGACGACGCAGACTTCCCAACTTTTGCGGCAGCGCTTGCAGAGTTTGCAACCGGCGGCGCAAGCGGAAGCGCAACGCGTGCTCGACCGGCAGGATCAGGTTCGCAAGCTCTTCCGGCCGATCGCGGAACGAAGATTTTCCGGCATGCGAATTCGCGTGCATGACGACTTGCGTCTGGAACAGGTTCTCTACACCGGCAAGGATTTCGTTTTTATCGGACTGGGGGGCAAGGCTAATCGTGCTCTCAGCGAGCGAAGAATCAAGCGGTCTCCGTTGCGCGATGTGGCGAACATGCTGTTGTCGTTCCGCTACGCGGCGGACTCGGTTTTCTTCGATCAGGTTTCGGGGGTGACGAATCGACCGGAGATCAACGCTGCACTGGAATTTTGGTCGGGATATTGGTGCGATTGGGTGAGCGCGACTTTCTTGAAGGGCTATTTTGAAGGCATTGGAGAGAGTTCGTTGCTTCCAAGAAACGATCCGGATGTGCGGGCGTTGCTGGATGTGTTCGTGCTCGAACGGTCGCTGGAAGAGATCGGCCGCGAGCTTAGAGAGCGGCCGGACTGGGCGCGAATTCCGGCGCGCATGATTCTTCGAATGCTGGAAGTTTCACCACTCCAATGATCTAGGAGTCGCGCTTATGCGCTCAGCGTCACGAGCGTCTTGATACCAATTGCATCGAGTATTTCCTGAAGTCTGGAGATGGCCACGGTTTGGTAATCGCTCTCCTCATAGCGGCTGATCACCTGTTTGCTGACCCCTAACCGGCTAGCCAATTCCGTTTGTGAAACACCCTTGGCAATCCGAATCCTCGCTATGAAGGGAGCGATTTGATCGAGTCGCTGGACGTGGGGCAGAGTCAATTCGCCGGATTTCAACTGGTCATACTCGTGCAACTCGTCTTCGAGTTGTTGGAGCATGTTCTCGTAGCTCCCCCGGATTGCCGCCGAGCGTTTACCCGTCGCCTCCTGCTCAACCTTCGCGAGCGCCCGACGGAAGCCTTCGATCTGAGCCACTGTCCGAGCGCGTTGCGCATCGCTCTTGATCATGATCGTGTCGCCTTCACCACTTGAATCACGCCTCGGGGACGACCGTCCCGGTCCTGCCGAAAAAATTGCGGAAAACTCATTTCGGCGACTGCTTGCATCGCCGGATGAATGAAAAACTCAACACCATGATCGGACCACATTCGCCACTTCCATTTCCGTTGATGCGGAACTAAGATTAACTCGAAATCAATCCAGTAGGGATCGATTCGATCATAGACGCCCTCGTCGGGCTCAACCCAATAACCATCGACGTCACCGGGATCCGATTTCTCGGTACAAAAACTGCCATCAATGTAAATCTCCTCAATTCCCGCGGCCCAAAACGCCTCCACGGCGGTACGGGAGACCCTTCACCAGCCATCGACGCCTCGGTGTGAAACCAAGGCGCTTCGCGATCTGCTCCAAGGTTGCCCGATGATCTCCCGGCGGCAACGCGCCAGTGCTAAAGTCAAACGCCGGAATCAAGCTATATCTATTGTTTCAGGGACGAACATAAATGTCAACAGTTATGCTGTCACGCATTATTGGCAGGCCATTAATAGGTAATCTTAAGCTGCCAGTGGAGTCCAACCAATTGGAGTTCCACACTTAGAAAATGAGGCGCAGAAAAACCGAGCCGGTTCGTGTCCCGTCCGCGACTTATCGATTGCAGTTCAATCGGTCCTTCACATTCGAACAGGCGGCTGGAATTGTCGACTATCTCGACGAGCTTGGAATTACGGATGTATATGCATCGCCGTTTCTAATGGCGCGCCCGGGCAGCGTGCATGGCTACGACGTTACCGACCCAACGCGCTTCAATCCTGAAATCGGCGGCGAAGATTCTTTCCGGAAGTTTTCGAAACACTTGCAGCGGCGAAATATGGGGATGATCGCCGACGTCGTCCCGAATCACATGTGCATTACGCATCCTTCCAACACGATTTGGTGGGATGTTTTGGAAAACGGGCCCAGCAGTCCTTATGCGCGATTCTTCGATATCGAGTGGCATCCGCCCAAAGAAGAACTTGCCAATAAGGTTCTGCTGCCGGTGCTGGGCGATCAATACGGGCGCGTGCTTGAGAACCAGGAAATCAAAGTCGTCTACCAGGAGGGCCAGTTCCAGGTCGCCTATTACGACACTCCCCTGCCGCTCGCGCCGCGCAGTTGGACCATGATCTTGGAACCCGCGGTCGCAAGACTGCGCGACAGGCTCGATGCCACGCATGAACACCTGGCGGAACTCGAGAGCATCGTCACGGCTCTGAGCCACTTGCCGGGCGCTACTGAAACAGACGACGCGAAAATACGGGAGCGCCAGCGCGAAAAAGAAATCGTCAAGCGCCGCTTGTCGGCACTGGTGGAGACTAGTCCCGAAGTGCTGGAGGCGATCGAGACCACACTGCTCGAAATCAACGGTGAACGAGGAAACCCGCGTAGTTTTGACCGGCTCGAACGACTGCTTGAAAGCGAGGCGTACCGGCTGAGCTACTGGCGCGTGGCGATGGACGAAATCAACTATCGCCGGTTTTTCGACATCAACGATCTGGCGGCAATCCGCGTGGAAGATTCCGAGGTCTTTTCAGCGGTGCATGCGTTGATCTTCGATTTGGTGCGGCAGGGGCACGTCACCGGCTTGCGCGTAGACCATCCGGACGGCCTCTTTGAACCGGAGAAATACTTCCGTTATTTGCAGGACGCCACCAAGGCGCAGAGCGTGGCGAATGGGCACGCCAAGCGCAACGGCGCGGACCGGACGTTCTATATCGTCGCTGAAAAGATTCTCATAGGTCACGAACCATTGCGCGCTACTTGGGCCATCGAGGGGACCACCGGCTACGGCTTCATGAATCTGGTGAACGGAATTTTCGTCGACCATTCCAAGGAACGCGCGTTTCAGCAAATCTACCGGCGCTTTACCGGTTGGTCCAAGGCATTTCACGATTTAGTTTGCGACAGTAAACGGCTAATCCTGCAGGTGGCCATGTCGAGCGAACTGAACGTGCTGGCGCGCAAGTTGGATCGCATATCCGAGCAGCACCGCTGGCATCGCGATTTCACATTGGAAAACCTGCGCGACGCTTTGCGCGAAGTGATTACGACTTTTCCGGTATATCGAACCTACATTCGGAGCGACGAAAAAGAAGTTCACCCGGAAGATCGCCGCCAGATCACCGTTGCGATCCGCGAGGCCAAGCGTAGAAATCCGGCGATGAGCGAATCGGTTTTCGATTTCATCCAGAGCGTTCTGCTGCTCGAACATCCCGACGGCTTGGATGATGCCCAGCGCGCCGAGCGCCACTTGTTCACCATGCGATTTCAGCAACTGACCGGGCCGGTGATGGCCAAGGGCGTCGAAGACACGGCCTTCTATCGCTACTATCCGTTAGCTTCGATCAATGAAGTTGGCGGCGATCCGGAGCGTTTTGGAGTATCGCTCAACAAATTCCACCGCCGCAATCTGATTCGCCGCGAGCTTTGGCCGCATGGCATGATCGCGACCGCCACGCACGACACCAAGCGCGGTGAGGATGTTCGGGCGCGCATCAATGTACTTTCGGAAATGCCCGCGGAATGGGACCGTGCGATTCGCCGCTGGCGTGAAATGAATCGCAAGTGGAAAACAAAATGGGAGAACGGCGTTTCGCCGAGTTCAAACGAAGAGTATCTTTTCTACCAAACTCTGGCCGGTACGTGGCCCTTGGCGCCAATGAACGTGGAACTGCATGCGGACTATGTGAGCCGGATTCAAGCTTACATGGAAAAGGCTGCGCGTGAAGCCAAGTTGCACACCAGTTGGATCAATCCGAATTCCGTGTATGAAAAGGCCATTCAACATTTTGTTGCGAATGCGCTGGATCCTTCGCCGGAAAACATCTTTCTGGAGGATTTCCGTCAATTTCAAGCGCCTGTCGCGAACTGCGGGATGTGGAATTCCCTGTCCCAGTTGGTGCTGAAAATTGCATCGCCGGGGATGCCTGACTTTTACCAGGGAAATGAACTATGGCGCCTGAACTTGGTGGATCCGGACAATCGACATCCAGTGGATTACGAAGTGCGGCGCTCCATTCTGGAGAAGCTTCGCGCTGGCGGGGATGGACTACTGGGGCGGTTGGCGGCTAGTCCGTGCGATGGAGCGATCAAGCTGTACATCACCAGCCGGGCACTGCGATTCCGGAAAGATCATGCCGAACTGTTCGCTCATGGATCTTACGCTCCGGTTACGGCGGCTGGCAGCCGCTCCAATAACGTGGTTGCGTTCGCGCGCGGGCTGGAATCCAAGACGGCGATCGCGGTGGCGGGTCGATTCTTTTTCAAGATGTGCAACTCGCATCGGTCTCCTGTCGGCGACGTGTGGGGAAATACCAGCATCGTGCTTCCCAAAAAGATGGAGCATCGGCATTTCCAGGACGTGTTCACCGGGCAGACAGTCGCTGTCGAGAATCGCGACGGAAACATGAGCTTGCCCTTGACGGCGGTGTTTTCTCAATGTTCGGTCGCGCTGCTGGTTAGTCAGGCATGAGGTACGGAGCGACGCCCTTGCGTGAAGGCGGAGTGCAGTTTCGGGTGTGGGCGCCCAATCTCAAAACCCTGGCGGTGAAAATCTCAGGACGCACATTTCAATTGACGCGCAACGGTGAAGACTTTGAGGGCTATGTTCCGGGCGCGCGGCAGGGTGATCTCTACACGCTGGTGCTCGAAGGCGAAAGAGAACGTCCCGATCCAGTCTCGCGCTTTCAGCCGCAGGGCGTGCACGGCCCGTCCCAAATTGTCGATCCCGATTCTTTCGCATGGACAGACAGTTCCTGGAAAGGAATCCCGCTCGCCGGCTACATCATCTATGAGCTTCACACCGGCACATTCACGCCTGAAGGAACGTTCGAAGCGGTAATTTCAAAACTTCCGCACCTCCAAGATCTCGGTATCACCGCGATTGAATTGATGCCGGTCGCCGAGTTTCCGGGCAACCGGAATTGGGGTTACGACGGCGTCGATCTCTACGCGCCGCACTCCGCGTACGGCGGCCCCGACGGTCTAAAGAAACTGGTGGATGCCTGTCATCGCGAGGGTGTCGCCGTCGTGCTGGATGTCGTATACAACCACTTCGGGCCGGAAGGAAATTATCTCGCCGAATTTGGCCCATACTTCACCGATCAATATCCAACGCCCTGGGGCAGCGCCATCAACTACGACGGTCCCGGCAGCGATGGCGTGCGGCGCTTCATAATTGACAACGCGCTTTACTGGCTAACCGAGTATCACATCGACGCATTGCGCCTGGACGCAATTCACGGCATCTTCGATTTCAGCGCGCGTCACATTCTGGCTGAGCTGGCCGAGCGGTTTCATGCGGAGGCTGAGCGGCTCGGTCGCCAGGCTTGGATAATCGCGGAGAGCGACCTGAACGACGTACGCGTGATACAGCCACGCTCGACCGGCGGATTACAACTGGATGCGCAGTGGCTCGATGAATTTCATCATTCGGTGGTGAGTTTTCTAACCGGCGCCGACCGTGGATTCCTGGCCGGATTCGGCGGGCTACAGCACGTTCGAAAGGCCATCGTGGAAGGCTTTGTCTATGATGGCGTCTACTCATCGCACCGCAGGCGCCGCTTTGGAAGCTCGTCCGCCGATCAATCAGGCGAGCGATTCGTGGTGTTCATTCAGAACCACGATCAGGTTGCAAACACTTTTCAGGGATCGAGACTGTCGGAATTAGTTTCTATCGAGCAATACAAGGTGGCGGTGGCCCTGTTGTTGTGCTCGCCATATTTGCCGCTGTTGTTCATGGGCGAGGAGTTTGCGGATCGCTCGCCGTTCCTGTATTTCACCAGTCATGGCGATCCGGAACTGGCGCGCGCCGTGAGCGAGGGCCGCCGCAAGGAATTCGCCGACTTCGCTACCGGGCCCGAGTTCCACGATCCTCAATCGCTTGAAACGTTCGAGAAGTCGAAGATCGATTGGTCACAGTCTTCGAGTAAAGATGTCCTGCGTCTCTATCGCGACCTGATTTCACTGCGCAAGCGGACGCCTTGTCTGTCGAATGGACGGAAGGATCTGCTTCGAGTCGACGTCAATGAGGAAGCAGGCTGGCTGAAGTTGGAACGGTCCGATCCGGGGGGTGGCAGTGCGTTGTTGATATGCAACTTCTCAGGAATAGGTTTAGCAATTGGTCCGCCCGACGGTTGGCGCCTAGCGCTACAAACTTCTCCGGTACCGAGTCCCAGGGCCGAACTATACCTGAAATGTGGGGCAGATTGGTAATCTGCCGCCGATTGAAAATCGGCCTGCTTCATTGGGTACATATGCCAATTTTCAATCGGCGGCAGGTTATCAACCTGCCCCAAATTGATGTTACGGCAGAATCGAGGTCAGCATGTTGTTCTTTACCGCCGAAAGAGCCACCGTTCCGATCGCCGGACCCGAGAGCACGATTTCCACCCGGCGGTTATCGGAGCGCAGCCCGGCTTTCACGTACCCAACGGCGCGAGCATTATCCGGATCGACGCCGGTATCGATGAGCTTTTCGCGAACCGCAGTGGCGGATTCGGCATAACCTTCTACCACCACCGTCACCCCTGGATGTGCCACCACCATTGCCGCAACTTGCGCAACTTTTTCGGCTGTAGCCGTTCGAAGCTTGCCCCCTTCAAATCCAGACTGTGGTATGGTGATCACCACGCCTTGGGGCGTGTCGCGAGTGGTTAGCAGAGGACTCAGCGTGTCCAGGATTTCTTTTCGTGATTGGCGTTGCACGGCCGGCGGCGGAACTGTCTTAGCTTCCCGTTGTTCCCGAACCTGCGACACATAATCGAAAGCACGGTCCGTCGCTGTTTCGTTCGCCGTTCCACTTTCCCCAGCGAGTTCCGAAGTCTGCCCCCAAAAGGTAAGTGGGAAAATCAAAATTGCGCCGGCGGCAAGAATTCGTTTCATCGCGTCACGTTCTCCTGCCACTGCTAAGAGCACGACGATAACCATTCCGTAGGAAGAGGCCATTCAGTAGTTTAGTCGAGCGTGAGGAAGGTGAGCGGCTGGCAAAAACTACTCGAACTACGAGCCTCTTCGGTCCAATAACACAATGACTGCGACCCCAATCAAGCCCGCAAGCGTAATCGCAGCTCCCAGCAAAACAGAGCGCGGCCGGTATCGATATTCAATCTCGTGCGATCCGCGGGAGACGAGAACGCCGCGCAGCGCCAGGTCGACCTCATGAATTTTCACCGGCTGGCCATCCACTTTAGCGGCCCAACCGGGATAGTAAGTATCGGATAGAACCACCATCCCGTCGCAGCCCAGATTGGCCTTCAAAGAAACACTCTCCGGCGCATACTCCGTGATTGCGACGTTGTCCGGGTCACCCAAACACGAAGGCAGATTCGGCCGCGCGCCCGTCATCAGAGCTCTCGATCTCAAATCTTGCCAATGCTCATTCATGAACACCCGGCCCTCGCCTGCCGATGCAATTGTGACAACGTCGTGCACCGCCCAGGCGCGTGGAAAGGCCTCCGGGTCCTCGTAAATCCTGATTCCGCTGCGGCCTTGAAAGACTTCATGCGGAAATCCGTCGACGGGTTCGCGCGCCAGCACATACTTCACGCCCAGCAATTTCCTGACCTGCGCGCGGCGCCACTCCAGCTCAAATGTATTGGCCGTAACGCCGGTCATGGAGCGTACGAAATCCACGGAGTAAAAATCTCCCCAGTTAGGCGCCACGCCGTCAGTCCTTGTGTCCACGCGAAACGGTCCCGGCTGCCGGTGCAGGAAATCGGCGAGATCGCCGTTGCCCCACACCGTCTCGATGTACTGGCGGCGGTTCCAATCATTGCGATCGGCCAAGTTGTAGCCGGCCTGATTGCCGGCTTCGAGAAGCAGCAGGCAGACCAACAGCGTGACGGCCGGCCGCTGATTCAGATTGCCTGCACGCCACGCATACAGCAGAGCGGCCATGAGCATCGCGATCAGACAAGTCATGACAACCCGGTTGTCCGCGTTCCATTGCAACTTGTTGGCCAACAGATTCGCCGCCATCGCCACCCCGGTGACAATGGCGAACGCCGCAATTCCGATGTTGATGCGGCGAGACCAGGGCGATGATGCACCGCGGAGGGCGTCCACACCAAAGGCCGCGAGCGTCGCAAAACCGGCGTTAAACAAAAGCCCCGCCATGGCCGGGACTCGTGCCTTTTCCACCCACGGAACAACCGAATAAACGAAGCCTTGAAACACGCTGTTCCCGCCCAGGGAGTACACCAATCCGCCCAGCGCGATCGCGCCTAATATTTTGACGGCGTGCTGTTTCCAAAACACTGCAATCCCGAGCAAGGCCAGCGAGACCGCGACGACGCCGAAGAAGGAACCTTCGCGAGTATCGAAGCCCGGAAAAAGAATTCCGAACAGGTGGATGGGGTGCAGTGAGAATTCCTGGTGCACGTAGTAAGGAATGATGTCCTTCCATCCCGCGGGCTGCGCGGCGCCCACCCAGCGCAATGCCAGCCGGCCGTATTCCTGGGCGGGCAGAATTTGCAAAGCTCCTACGATTGGGGCGATTGCCATCGTAATGACGGCCAGCCGGGCCATGCGCCACGAACGGCAGTAATAGAGCCAGACTCCACCGCATGCCAGCGTCAGGAAAATCGGGACTTGATGATGACCGCTCAGCCATGTCATTCCCAGGCACAAACCGCATAGCGCGGCGCTGGCTTGCGGACGGACGCCCCGCGCCGCACGCAGCAGGAACAGAAAAACCAGCGGCGTCCAGACCGCGCCGTTCACCATTTGCGGCCAATCCGTCCAGCCCACATAACCCGCCAGACTGAACGCCAGCCCGGCAACCAACGAAGCCGCGCGCGACCGTCCTAAATCCCGGCAGAGTAGAAAGCAAAAAAGCGCAGCCATGTAGTGAATCGCGATGTAGTACCACTGCAGCGCCCACATCCGAATATGTCCGCCGACCCTTGGAACCAGCCACAGGAGCCAATTCAGCGGATATGCCGCGCCGGGTTGCGCCTGACCCAGCAAAGGTTGTCCCAACCAGCTATGCGGATCCCAAAGCGGGAACTGACCGTGCTGTAGTTGCCGGGCTTCCTCTTCGAACCAGGGAAGAACTTGCTGGGCAAGGTCGGAGCCCCACATCCAGTCGTATTGGTAGGTGAAGGCGAGCTTCCAGTAGAAGGCAACGATAATGAGCAGCAGGACCAGCGGAAAAGTCAGTGCCCGCACGACGCCGACCCGATTGCGGAAAAAGCCATGCGTCAATTATTCCACTAGAGGTTGGGTAAGTGCGGAAAGTTCCCGGCTGCTGGTTTTTCCGAGTAGATTTTCACGCTGAGATCACTCATGTCGACCTGCATCGGACACGCCACAGCTCTTTGCTGTCTCCGGAAATTCGAGCGCCTGTAATGCCTCATCAACGTTACATACATCCATGAGGAAGTCACCGATGACATAGCTCAGCCGATCGGAGATTTCTGGCCATTTCTTTGTGCGTGGCCGCGGCAGGATCTTTAGATAAATGCATTTTCCGTCCCGTTTGCGCCCAGGGCCATCATTATTCCAGGGGCAGCCGTCAGGGTCGGCTGTCACGCCCACTCCGTTCGCCGACTTCGCCGCCTTTACAAATAGATCGTCGGCGCCGGGCTTTCCAACGGAGTGAAGCAACCCGTCGAGGAAGCCCTTCGCCTTGTCCGAGCGATTGCAGGGAATATTTTTCGGAATTGCCAAAACCCAGGTTGACATGACCGCGGGTCCATTACCAGGCAGAGGCGTCCATTCCCTCTCCTTGTCGTCCAGAATGTAGGCCGAGGCTGTCCAATGAATCCCCATCGCAGATTTCTTGTAAAGGAAATTTGTGCGCAACTCGCTCGCAAACGCGCCGAATTGCTCCGCCGGGCCCTGATCCGCAAGTTTTCTGAATTGTGTAAGAGCAGATCGAGCACTTGACCTGCTCGACAGGCGTCGTACTATCGACAACAAGCATGTTGTTTTCGGTTGTAGCGCCTGGCGAAGGACAGCCCTTCTCGAAGGCGAACCCTGTTGGAACATTACGATTTGACTCCTCGATAGGCGCGGCGGAGCGCTGTTCTGCATTGGCGATCTGTGTCTGCAGGATCAGCGTCAGGCTCTCGATCTTTGAACGGATCTGATCGCCGGCGGCGGCAAGTTGTCGAACATCCTGGTCGAGCAACTGATTCCGGTGTTGAGGCGCCCAATACGCGAAATAGAAGGTGATGAGCAATAGGTATGCTGAAAAAATAATAATCGGATATGCCCGGCTTGGGGAGCGAAAATAATCGATAAACCCGCGCAGGCGCGAACGTGTTTGTCGCTTATCCTCTTGTGGCATGTCGGCCGTCCACGAATTCAGGTCATTATATACAAAAATCGCGAAATCTGGAAGGTGAGCGTCACATCGAACCAGGGAAGAACGTGCCGGCCGAGGTGACCTAAGCCAGAAGCTTTCGGACGACTTCCCCTTTCACGTCCGTCAGCCGGAACGGTCTGCCCTGAAATTTGTAGGTAAGCTTCGTGTGGTCGAAGCCGAGCAGTTGCAGAATCGTGGCATGAAGGTCGTTCACGTGGACACGGTCTTTAACGGCGTTAAAGCCCAAGTCGTCTGTCTCGCCCAGCACCACGCCGCCCTTGATGCCGCCGCCCGCCATCCACATCGTGAATGCGTTGGGGTGATGATCGCGGCCATCGCTCGAGCCCTGCACCATTGGCGTGCGGCCGAACTCGCCGCCCCAGATGACCAGCGTGTCGCCCAGCATTCCACGCTGTTTGAGATCGGTGACTAGAGCCGCGCAGGCCTTGTCCGTGTCCTGACAATTCTCTTTGATGTCGTGCGTGAGCTTATCGTGCTGGTCCCAGGATTCGTGAAAGAGCTGCGTGAAGCGCACTCCGCGCTCGGCCAGGCGGCGGGCTAACAAACAGTTATAGGCGAAGGATGGCTTGCCAAGCTCAACGCCGTACATGTCGAGAATATGCTGCGGCTCTTTCGAAACGTCCATCAGCTCGGGCGCGCTGGTTTGCATGCGAAACGCCATCTCGTAAGAATTGATGCGCGTCGCGATCTCGGGATCGCCAGTGGCATCGAGCCGCATGCCGTTCAGCTTGCGAATCGTGTCCAGCGAATCGCGCTGGATCGCGGCGTCGGCGCCGGGCGGGTTCGAAAGATACAGAACGGGATCGCCGCTGGAGCGGAACGGAACGCCTTGATAGACGGTGGGCAGGAAGCCGCTGCCCCAGCACGCATTGCCGCCGCTGGGGCCTTTCTTGCCGGAGCTGAAAACCACGAACGCAGGCAGGTCGTGCGCCTCGCTGCCGAGACCATAAGTGAGCCAAGAGCCCATGCTGGGCCGGCCGAATTGCATGGAGCCGGTGTTCATCAGCAGTTGCGCGGGTGCGTGATTGAAGGCGTCTGTGTGCATCGTTTTGACGATAGCGGCATCGTCGACAATGCGTCCCAGGTTGGGCAGCAACTCCGAAAGCTCCGCGCCGGACTGGCCGAAGCGCTCGAATTTAAAGCGCGGTCCGAGCAGCGTCGAGTTGGGATTGATGAACGCCGTCTTGTAGCCCTTCAGGAGATCGGCGGGCGGAAGCGTGCCGTCAAACTTCGCGAGTTGCGGCTTGTTGTCGAAGAGTTCAAGCTGGCTCGGCGCGCCGGCCATAAAAAGGTAAATGACTTTCTTGGCTTTCGGAGCGAAGTGCGGAGCGTGGGGCGCAAGGG
>DATDHK010000459.1:0-5946 GCA_036521635.1 Bryobacteraceae bacterium
AGCAAAGTTTAAAGATGTATGACTCGATCCAGGAAAGAATCGGGGCTTATGAGACGGAGATCGAGCGGCGGTTGGCGAAAATGCAGCGAGCCGAGTGCCAGGATCAACCGCCACCCCTACTGAAGAACAAGAACAAGGCCAAGATGATCCGGCAACGGGGCGAAGAACCTATGCGCGCCGCTTGGTTTCGTATGAGCGGAGTGGATCTGACCGCCATCGACGCCATTGGGGTAGGTGTGGTTCAGGTATTGCTCAGCGAATACGGTCCGGACTTAAGCTGCTTTCCAACGGAGAAACAATTCGTCTCGCATGTGGCGCTGGCCCCTAAGAAACCCATGAGCGGTGGCAAGCCAGTGAAGAAAAAGAAACAGGGAAGCGCCAGCAGCCGTGTGTCGCAGGTGTTTCGCAATGCGGCCATGTCGCTGCGCAACAGCAAGACAGCACTGGGTGCTTACTTCCGCCACATTGCCCAGCGCCTGGGACTCGACATTGCCGCTTTTGCCACGGCCAGAAAACTGGCGACACTGAGTTATTGCTTACTCCGTTGGGGACACGCCTATGTGGATGAAGGAGCCGAAGCCTACGAGAAACGCTATCAAACCGCCCGCGTCAATCGCCTCTTCACCGCCGCCTCACAACTCGGACTCCAACTAGTACCAAAGCCTTGGTAGTGGGTCCATTTGAATAGACCCACGACCAAAGCCTTCGACCACCTGAAATGCCAAGAGGTCTCAGAGTAGTAAGCCTTTCCGAGCCGCGACCGTTGGCAATAGGTTTTCCCCCTGGACGGCCTTGTCCGCTGACAAGCAGAGGCTTTACAGATGCTCCTCGCCAAGGGAGCGGTCTGACGCTAACTTCTGCAATTTGGTACTAGATCATTACTTCTTCACGAGTGGAAGTGGGAGTTCCCGCGGGCTAACTGACGCAGCAGCAGGACCGCGGCTAGCGGCAGGGTCGAGAGCAGTCCGAAAAATAGGAAGTAGAGAAGCGGGAGTGGCGCCGGGCAGAGCGTGCCGAGAATAGAATCGCGCATCCCCGCGTCGTGGAGATACCACGCCAGCAATTGTCTGGGCCTGGCGTGAGCGTCTTCGAATCCGCCATACAGCGGGACCAGCTTTGCCACCCAACTCGTGGCGGCGAAATAGGTCCAAAGGACGATCGTCGCCATCGCGATCCAGCGTCCCCAGCGATTCCAGCGCGACAGTCCCAGAAAGCAGAGGAGCACCACTGGAGCGAGCAGGATCTGCATGTACCAAGGCATCGCGGCGGTTATCGCGCCTTTGGTGGCGTAGAAGAAAAACACTGTGACCAGGGCGAGTCCGATGCAGCCCAGTGCGATGCCGGCGAGCGTGACTAGTTCTGCCGTAGTTCGCCGAAGGCGAAATGCGTACAGGATTCCGGCCAGGGCCAGCAGCGCGAGAATCATGTTGAGCGTGGATGCGGAGAACGTCGTGAAGGAATTGTTGCCCGTCCAAAGTGCTGTGTGAGCCATGGCCGCGATACTGGTGCGCCACGGAATCGCGACGGCTGCGCGAACCAATTCAGCCGGACCAACGCCCGCCGTTGTATCGACGGTGCCGGTGACGTTGTGATAGAGAAGTAAGTTGCGCAGGTACCACGGTCCGGCGAGAACGGTCAGGATTGCCGCAGAAAGCCAGGCCCTGCGGATCAAAAGAGCTAACGGTAGAAATACCAGAAGTGACGCCTTGATCAGCAGCCCTGCCGCCATGAGGATCGCGACTAAAGCAGTTCGCCGGTAGGTGGGGGCTGCAAACGAATCGATTACCGCGTTTAGAAAAAACACCGTCCAAGGAATCAGCAACGCATCGTTCGCAATGTGGCAGGTTGCGCCGTAGAGCATCTGGCAACAGAGAATCACAAACAGCGCGGCTGATTCCAATACACCGGAGAGGGCAAGCCGGCGGGCCAGTCCGCGGGCGCCGATCCAGAGTAAAAGCATGCTGCCGAGGGAGAGCAGTAGCCGCAGTGTCAGAACGCGTGTTGAGAGGGAGGCTGTCGTCAGCAGACGATCGAAGGGAGCCAACAGAAAATACGATAGTGGGGATTGCTTTGCTTCGTAGTTGTCGCGGGGTGACGGCTCGCGTTGCCGGGCCGGGGGAATTGAATCGAGAGCGCGGCGTTGTGAGATGCGCTGCTCTGCCGGCAGCCGGAAGTAATCCTCGAACTTTGTGGAAGGGCGTTGAAAGTAGGGCTGTAAGAAATGGCTGACTGGGGCGAAGTCAAGCGAGTCCCAGAGTTCGCGCGAGATCGGCGTGCGCCAGATTACCGGGATGCTCCAGGTTGTGGAAATATGTTGGACGTAGCCGTAGTGGTAAAACTCGTCGAAGCCTTCCCAGAGTGGGAGTAACGAGCAGTAGAATGCGGCGCTCAGCAAACCATAAAACAGGAGGAGTGCGTTTATGGACAACCGCTTCCTCACGGTCGCGGCTCGGTTAATCGTGTCACTAGCTCCTCAAGTGCTGCGTCGGCTTTCGCTTCGATCTCGGCTTTGGTCTGGTCCTGGATTGGATGCGAAACATACACGGCATCGAATTGCGGACGGCCGAGTGCTGCGGCTTGGGCCCGCGCGGCGGTCATGAATTCGTGGGTCGCCACCGGTATCGATGCTATGCCCAGACTTTCCAGTTTCAACGTATCGTGCAAACTGCACGTTGTACAGGACCCTCAATCGGCTAGCGCCTCGATCACGGCGTCGGCGCTGCGAATTTTCTCGATGACGCCGGAGGGAGCGGGCTTGGCGAAGGTCGGTTTCATTTCGCGGATCACGTTGGCCACGCCGTGCCGCTCTTTGAGCAGGCGCTCGATGCGGTCCAGGAAAATGTTGCCGCCGGGTTTACTGATATCCAGCAGGGCTAGCGTCTTGCCTTTCAATTCCGCGAGCCTCGGCGCGGCGATGGCCGCTTGCGGCAGAGTCTCGTTCAGCGGATTCACTAGCGTGATTGGCATATGTTCCTCAAATCGGATAAGTCACCATCTGGCTGCCGCGCGCGCCGGTGGACCAGCTTCCCAGCACGGCCGAAAATTTACCCGCCGTGCCGCCGGCCACCACGATCCTGATCGATTCCGGCGCGCGGAATTTCTGGTAACACGGCTCGCCGTCGATCGCGATTTCTCTATAGAGAGGACGCTGCTCGATGCCTTCGCCCGGCGCTCCTTCACGATAACAACGCAGCGGCACGCCGGTGTTCTCGAATAGAAATTCCTGAACGTCGCGCTTGCTGAAACCGTCGCGATGGATGGTTCGCACATGCTCCGGACCCAACACCACCAGTGCTTCGAAGGCCATGCAGAACCGGTAGTTCCACACCGTGGCCAGGGCGTAGCAGATGGACTTCAACACTCCGCGCGCGGTGCGCGCATTGTGTTCGCTTACGCCGTGCGGGGCCTCGGCCGCCACCAGCGAAACTGTGCTTTGCTCGCGCGCGAAGCCGCCTTCGACATGCAGCGGGGCCCAGGGATTCTCTTCTTCGTTCTCGGCAATGCAATAAGAAAACTTGCCGGGGTTACCCAACGCCGACATATCGATGGAATCCGGTCGCGCGCCGCCGAGATTGAGCAGCATCAATTGCAAGGCACGGCCCAGCGTACTGTTGGCGCGGGCGACGTTGCTGAATACGTTTTGCCGGCAATGGAAGCCGAGTTCGTGGCGAACCGGTCCGTTGACGATAATCAGCGGCGCGGCAAAATGGGTGGTGGCCTGCACTCCGTGGGCATTGAAGCGTTCGTCGCACACGGCGCGGACCAGCGGAATAAGCACGCGCATCATTTCCGGAACGCAGCCCGCCATCACGGCATTTGCCGCGATTTTCTCCACGGTCGCTTCGCCATAACAGGGCGGGATGCGGCCGATCACTTGCTGCCGGTCCAGGTCCGTCGCGCGCAACATTTTCTCGATCCGCTCGCGGGTGGGCGGCGCCACCGGCAATGCGTCGCCGAAGGCGCGATAGCAATATTCGTAGGGATCTTCCGTATCGGGCAGTTCGATAGTGGACGCCTTGACGCCGAGCGCCGATTGGAAATTCAGTGCAGGCGCTTCGGCGTCGGCGGTCTGCGCTTCCAGATGGCGGGAAGTGCAGCCTGGCTTGCTCGCCGGGGCGCCGTCGTACGCATTCGCAACCGGCGGACAGCCGAACAATGCGGCAATTTCGTTCAGCGCATTTTTGTCGAAACCGGGTTCCTGGCGGAGCGTCCGGCCGTGTTCATCCACGACATAGAGAGTGGGAACCGTGACCACGTTGAAGCGCCGCGAAAGCTCGAAGCCGGGATCGCGCTGTACTGAAAATCCGATCTCCATCTTTTGCACGAATTCTTGCGTGGCCGGCTCACCATCCTGCGAAACACCCGTGACCGGCGCTCCCGCCTTGAACAGGGCGTTGAGATACGGGGCCATCAAACGGCAGGTTGGGCAATCGGTTTGCAGGAATGCCATCAGGCGAAGCATCACATCCTCGCGAGAAAATCGATTACCACCTGCGCGCACTCCTCGCCTTTGTCTTCCTGAAGAAAATGTCCGGCACCCGCGATGGTCACGTGCGGCTGACGCTGCGCGCCCGGGATGAGCTTTTGAAAAACGCGCTCGCCGCCGCGCGTTACCGGGTCGCCATCGCTGAACGCCGTGAGGAATGGTTTGCGCCAGCCGCGCAGTATTTCCCAGGCTTTTCGATTTGCCGGAGCGGCCGGGTCGTCGGGCTTCGAAGGGACAAGCAGCGGAAACGCACGTGCGCCCGCTTTGTAGCTTTCATCCGGAAATGGCGCATCGTAGGCGGCGATCACTTCCGGCGGCAGTTCGCTCACGCAGGCGCCCTTAATGATCCCGCCGCAGTGCAGTTCGGGCACACTCTGCGAGTAGCTCTGCCAACGGAAGAATGCATCCGTCAGCGGGACGTCGCCCGTAGGCAATCCGGTGTTGGCCGCGATCAATCCCGCGAAGCGATCGGCATTTTCCGCGGCGACACGCAGCCCGAGCAGGCCGCCCCAATCCTGACCATACAGGGTGATGTTCCGCAGATCGAGCGCTTTGATAAACGCCGCGATCGTGTCCACATGAAATTGATACGAATAATCGGCTTTGTCGACCAGCTTGTCGGACCGGCCGAAGCCGATGAGGTCCGGCGCTATGACGCGATGCCCGGCGGCCGACACTTGCCTAATCATCTTGCGGTAAAGAAAACACCAGGACGGCTCGCCGTGCAGCATCAGCACCGGGTTCGCGGGTGGCGGCCCCTCATCCACGTAATGCATGCGCAGGCCCGCCACGTCCACGTAGTGGGGAGCGAAATCATATCCCGGAAGGTTCACGAAGCGTTCGTCTGGCGTGCGGATGATTTGCATGGCGCTATTGCAATCCCTTTGCTACGTACAAATCCGATTGGATCAAGACAAAATTGTAAGCATATCCCGCGCCGTCCGGCGTGATGTACAGATCGTGAATTTCAACTACGGGCTGAGCGGGACGAATTTCTTTCCATGCCGATCGCTTGCCCGTTACGATGTCCACCACGGCAACCGGGATGCTTGCGGTGCTTTCGCGATTTGGACGCACGAACGCCGACCGGTTATCGGATCGCCAGCCCATTGGAAATTCATTCGGCTCGATTCCAAGAGCGTCGCGCGGCGCCGCGCCATCAACCGAATAAACTATCCAGCCGCCGTTCGCTTTCGGACCCAGCAATTGCTTGCCGTCGGGCGAAAGCTTGTATGCATGCCCATCGCCCACGCGAGCGGCGGGCGATCCGTCCGTCTTTCGCATGTAGATGCTGCCCTTCGACGTAGCGCTTTCGCCGACGATATTCGCCACGATGACGCGCCCGTCGTTGGAAATTCCGGCGACCCGGCCAGAGTCCAGACAGGAGAGATCGCGCTCCGCCGCATCGCCCGGCCCTTTGCCCAAAATTCCAAGTTGCACGGCGCCGGTGCTCAAAAGCG
>DATDHK010000460.1:0-2827 GCA_036521635.1 Bryobacteraceae bacterium
GTTAGGGGCGCGTTCGGTGCTGATTACACCGGCGCGTCCCGGTTACGGTTTAGCTCTTTATTGCAGAGCCGGGATCGAACAATTAGTATTGCGGATGTTTTATTCTATGTCAATATCTCCGCATCGGTTCTTGGAGTAGAACTTCTCCGCATGAAGCTGCTGAAAAAAACAATTCAGCCGCGGATTAACGCAGATGAACGCCGATAAAGTCATTTGTTTTTAATCCGCGTTTATCGGCGTTTATCTGCGGCCATCGATCCGAACGAGTTTTCAGCACGGTGTCCGGTTTCGCAACTGCTTCTCCCGCCACCGGACAGCCCCGCGCTCTCCGCCCCTTTGAACAGAGCCTCTTGCAATGGCCGCCCAGTTGCCCCTGGCAACCCATGCGCCAAGACCTGCAATACGCCATTCGAAACATCGTCCGCAACCCCGGTTTCACAGTCGCCGCGGTTTTGTCGATTGCGCTGGGCATCGGGCTGAACTCGATGCTCTTCACGTTCTTCAATGCGATCTTCTTTCGTCCGCTGGATGTTAAGGAACCCGCGCGCGTGACCAAACTGTTCACCCGTTTCGCGGACTCGACCGATTCGTCGCTCAGCTCTTATCCGGCCTTCGAAGATTATCGCGCTCACAACAGCGTCTACGATGGCTTGGCGGCGCATGCCGGTTTCACTGTGAATCTATGTCCGTCGATCGCCGGCAACGCCGCGCGGCGAGCCTATCTCTACGCGGTCTCGTCGAATTTTTTCCCAGTACTCGGATTGCAGCCTTCTCTTGGCCGCGGCTTCCGGCCGGACGACGGACGCGCTCCTGTCGCCATCCTGAGCGAGAACTTCTGGCGCGTCGAATTCGGCGCGGACCCGGAAATAATCGGGCGAACAATCAAACTGAACGATTCGGTATTTACGGTGATCGGCGTCGGCCCGCGCGCATTTCTCAGCCTGGACTTGGCCGACCAGGTGGACGTGTATGTTCCTTTGACCAACGTACTCTCCGTGCAGGCCGATCAAAAATTGCTCACCTGCCGCGACTGTGCGTGGCTCAACATGATCGGGCGGCTCAAGCCCGGCTACAGTCCGCAAGCGGCGGAGGCAGGCATGCAAACCCTGGCCGCGGCGATAGCGAGCGAGCATCCTGAACTCGCCCGGCGTCCGTCGGTACGAATCGCTCCGGCGACGCTGCTTGCTCCGGACGAAGCGCGGAAAATCCTTCCAGTGCTGACGCTGATTTTCACCGCGGTGGGCGCCATTCTGATGATCGCCTGCGGAAATGTGACGAGCCTGCTTCTGGCGCGCGCCTCGGGTCGCCGCAAAGAAATCGCAATGCGCGTGGCGCTGGGCGCCGGCCGATTGCGCCTGATCCGGCAACTCCTCACTGAGAGCCTGGTGTTGGCCGCCATCGGCGGGGCGGTGAGCCTCTTCCTCGTAATGTGGCTCCAGCAGATCATCCCGTTGTTGCAGCCGCCGGGAGAACGAATGCTGGCCTGGCATCTCACGCCGGACGTTCGCGTGCTGGTGTTCACGGTTGCTCTTGCCCTGATCACCGGTGTGCTTTTCGGTCTCACTCCGGCGTTGCAATCGTCGCGGCCCGATCTGATCGTTTCCCTCCGTGAGAAAACAGGATCGGCGTCCGGAAGCGGCCGGTCGCGTTTCCGCCAGACGCTGGTGGCCGGTCAGGTAGCGCTGTCGCTGGTGCTGCTGATCGCCGCCGGGCTGCTGGTTCGCGGAATCCGCAGGGCGCAGCAAATCAATCCGGGATTTCAAACAGCGGGTGTCCTGGCGGCATCTATCGAACTCGAAAAATTCGGCTACGATCGCGCCCGGGCCGCCATCGTGTTTCGGCAGATTACAGGCCGGCTGCGCTCGGCCGCGCTGGCATCCACTTCGCCGGTGGCCGGGCGCGTACAATCGGTCGACGTGCTGCTCGACGGGGAAGGGATAGCCCCGCCGCGCAAACCTCGAATGATTGGCGTGAGAGTGATCACGCCCGGCTATTTTGAGACACTCGGCATGGCCCTCATCGGCGGGCGGGCCTTTTCAGAGGCGGATTCCGCCCTCGCGCCCAAGGTCGCGATCGTAAACCAAACGATGGCGAAAACGTTTTGGGCGGTCGGCGGCCCGCTGGGCAAACAATTCCGTGCCGCGGGGACCGCGTATACAGTAATAGGCGTCGCGCCCGACGCCATGTCGCGGCTTAGCGAAGCTCCGCGCCCTCAGTTTTACGCGCCCTTGGAGCAGTGGCCGCAGCTCAACATGACCCTACTGGCAGCTGCCGCGGTCCCGGCCGAATCTCTGCTTTCCACGATTCGCCGCGAGCTTTCGTCCATCGATGCCAAACTTCAAATCTATTCCGCTCAGACACTCGACGAGCAATTGCGCGCCTCGCTGCGCAATTCGGAAATCGGGGCGATCCTTGCGGCTGCGTTCGGAATTCTCGCGCTGATCCTGGCGTCCATCGGACTGTACGGAGTGATGGCGTTCACGGTGAGCCATCGCACGCAGGAGATCGGAATCCGGATGGCGCTAGGCGCAACCGCGGGCGAAGTGCTGTCGATGGTGGTCCGGCAAGGTCTGACAGTTTCACTCGCCGGAGCCGGAGTGGGCGTCGTGATCGCGCTAGGAGTCAGCCGCCTGTTGACGGAATTCCTCTACGGAGTCAGCGCATCCGATCCTCTCACCTATGTGGTGGTCTCAATCATGCTAGCCGGCGTAGCCATCCTATCGAGCTACATCCCGGCCCGCCGCGCCGCCCGCGTAGACCCGATCACCGCCCTAAGATACGAATAACGGACCGCTCCCTTACGGTCGCGTCTCGGAAACGCTCATTC
>DATDHK010000461.1:0-10518 GCA_036521635.1 Bryobacteraceae bacterium
GATGCCGCGATCAAATCGTCCACGGGAAGCGCTGCGTCATACTCCATCGCCACCGGCAGCAGATCGTGGGAAGGCATTGCGGCAAGCACGGCATCCCGATGGGCCTCCAGGCCGCGAAAGGGGCTCGATAACATCACTCGGAAAAGTGCTGGACGAGCGCTGGGATGGTCCACTGTGGAGCGATCTTATCATTCTGCAGTGCCCTGTCACAATGGGACTTCAATCCACAGTTCAAGGCCGATTTTCAATCGGCGGCAGGTTACCAACCTGCCCCACAAAAACGAGCCTAGAATAAGCTAATGGCCGCTCTCACTCGCCGTGGTTTTACGCTTGCCGCGATCGGCGCTTTCGCGGCGCGCGGTCAGGTGTCTGAGGATTTATCGGCGCTCAGTCTTGCCGAAGCTTCCGCGCGGATTCGTTCCCGTTCCGTCTCGCCCGTCCAACTTACCGAAGCCTGTTTGGCGCGCATCCAAACTTACAATCCGAAGCTGAACGCCTTCATCACCGTGCTGCGCGAGCAGGCGCTGGCCCAGGCGCGCGAACTCGAGGCCGAACAACGCGCGGGCAAACTTCGCAGCCCCTTGCACGGCATTCCCATCGCGTTGAAGGACAACATCGACACCGCGGGCATCCGCACTACCGCCGCCAGCGCGGTTTTCGACGATCGTGTTCCCGGCGAAGACGCGGAGGTAACGCGGCGCCTCAAAGCAGCCGGCGCCGTCATCGTCGGCAAAACAAATCTGCATGAATTCGCGATGGGCGGCACGTCGGCAACCAGCTACTATGGGCCCGTTCGCAACCCGTGGGCGTTGGATCGAAATCCCGGTGGATCGTCCGGCGGATCGGCGGCCGCGGTTGCGGCCAACCTGTGTTTCGGAGCGCTCGGAACCGACACGGGCGGCTCCATCCGCACGCCAGCGTCGTTCTGCAGCGTAGTGGGATTCAAGCCGACTTATGGTTTGGTTTCCATACGCGGAATCATTCCGCTGACGCTCTCGCTCGATCACTGCGGACCGCTCACCCGCACCGTGGAAGACGCGGCAATCATTCTTAATATCCTGGCCGGATACGACAAACTGGATATCGCCAGCGTTGAGCATCCGAAAGAAGATTACGCCGCGGCAATGAGGCAGCCGGTCTCGGGGCTGAGGCTCGGAATTCCGCGCGCCCCGTTTTTCGACCTGCTGGACGCCGACGTCGGCAAAGCCGTGGAGGATGCGATTGGCGTCCTGGCCCGGATGACCAAGAGCGTGAAGGAGTGCACGCTGCCGTCTACCAGAAATATCCTGCTCGCCGGCGAGAGCTACGCGTATCACGAAGATCTCTACTTGCGCGGCGCGGGCCGCTATCAAATTCCCACGCGGCGCGCGCTGCAGAATGGCGCGAGCCTGAAGGCGTCCGACTACATTCATGCGCGCTGGAAACTGGATTTGCTGCGGCGCACTATCGACGACGCATTCGACGGCTTCGACCTGGTTGTCCTGCCCACGCGCCGCCGCACTCCGCGCACCATCGAGGCGTCCATCAAGCGCGAAGAAAACGACAAGCCCCGCAATCCCGAGTTGGAAAACACCGGTCAATTTAACATCTACGGAATTCCCACCATCTCGGCGCCCTGCGGTTTCACATCGGGCGGACTCCCGGTCGGCTTGATGATCGCCGGCCCGAGGTTTTCGGAAGCCAGAGTTCTGGCCTTGGCGAGCGCCTATGAAAAGGCGACCGAGTGGCACAAACGAAATCCGCTTTTGAATCCGGACACGCCGGTGCCGGTTCTAAAGCCCACCGACGACGACAAGGAGTAATGGTTCCGAATCGGGTTGTTCAACTCAGTCTCTCCGCCGGTGGCATTCCCAAGCGCGCCGTCGCCGAAGCAATCGTAACTCCCTCGGGCATCGTTGGCGATTCCTGGGCGCGGCCGCACATACATGGCGGTCCGAACCAAGCCCTGCTTCTGATCGCGTCCGAAGGCATCGACGAGCTGGTCGCTCAAGGATTTGCTCTGTTCTACGGCGCGCTGGGCGAGAATCTTACTACCAGCGGAATCGACCGGCGGCAGATGCGCGTGGGCCAGCGCTATCGCGCCGGCGAAGTATTTTTCGAGCTGACCAAACTCCGCGGTCCCTGCGCCACGCTCAATGTTTATCCCGGCATTCAGCCCGCCATCTACGACCCGCAGGTGAAAGCCGGCGACACATCCTCGGCGCGCTGGGGCCTGGGCGGCTTCTATGCGCGGGTCCTGAGAGGTGGCACGATCCGGCAACACGATATAATCGCGCTGGTAGACCAAGTGGTCTAGCAACGCATGTCCAGTTTGCTCGAAAGCATCGCGTTCCGCCAGCCCCGTCGCGCTCAAGTTGAAATCTCCGCGGTAACCGCAGGGCTTCCAGCCGAAGTTCAAAGACAAGTCGAAGTGTTGCTGGTCTCCTCCGCCGACCCCGACGGCGCCGTGCATTATCTCGCCAGCTTGAAACAGAAAAAGCCGGACGATTTCCAAAGACTGGTGCGGCTTCCGTCCGGTTTGCAAAACCTCATCGCCGTTTTCTCCAATAGCCATTTCCTGCCGGACGAAATTCTTCAAAATCCGCAATGGCTGGAGCAACTCGGCGACCTGAGCCGGGCGCTTACGGCGGAAGAGTACAAAGAATGCCTGGAGGAATTCCTGGCGGCGCAGCCCAGCGGCACTGCCGCGGCTCTATCGCTGGCCTTGTTCCGCCGCCAGCAGATTCTTCGCATATTGCTCCGCGACGTTCAAGGTTTCTGTGAGCTGTCGGAAACTACCGAAGAGCTTTCCAATCTCGCCGACGCGATTCTGGACGTCAGCTATGAACGGATCCGCGCGGAATTAGTGGCCCGCCACGGTGTCCCGCGTTACGTTGACCAGAACGGCGACTCAAAAGAATGCGGCATGTCCGTCATCGCTCTTGGCAAGCTGGGCGGACGGGAGTTGAACTACAGCTCCGACATCGATCTGATGTTTGTCTATACCGCCAACGGCGACACCGGCGGCCCGGATCGAATCTCGAATAAGGAATTTTACAAGAAGGTTGCGAACCGGTACACCGAACTGCTTTCCACGTACACGGCCGAGGGCATGTGTTATCGGGTGGACTTGCGGCTGCGGCCCGACGGGAGCCTCGGTGAGGTCTGCATTTCTCTCGATGGCGCGAAAAAGTATTATCAAGCCCGCGCGCGCGATTGGGAGCTGCAGATGCTGATCAAGGCGCGAGTCGCGGCGGGCGACCGGGACACCGGCCGCGAGTTGCTGGACGTCGTCGAGCCGCTGATTTACTCCACCACTCTCGATTTTTCCGCCATCGAAGCGGTGTCCGTCACACGCGAGCGCATCAGCGAAAAGTTGAACCGGCGGCGGCTCGGCAAGCCGGCGTTCGACATCAAATTGGCGCCGGGCGGAATCCGGGACATCGAGTTTCTGGTCCAGTGCCTGCAGCGATTGCATGGCGGCCGCGTTCCCTGGGTCCGCCACGGAGGAACGCTGCTTGCGCTGGGGCGGCTGAATGACAAGGACCTCTTGTCCGCCGCCGAATACGGCCGCCTGGTTTCCGCATACCGCTTCCTGCGCAATCTCGAACACCGCTTGCAGTTCGCCGACGACCGCCAGACACACACGCTGCCTACCTCGCCGCGCGATCTGGATCTGCTTGCGCGGCGAATGCCCACCGCCCATCTTGGAAGCGCGCCATCCGGCGAAAAGTTGCTGCACGAATTGAACGCATATCTCGAAGCGGTGCAGGAAATCTATCAACGCGCGATCCATGCGCAACGCCCCAGCTACTATAATCTTGCGCCCGCCGCGCCGGCGGAAGTGCAAGGACCGGAAACGGCGGAGCCCGGCGTAAGCAACCTGGTGCGTTTTCTGGATCGATGCGCGCCGCAGCTCGCTAAGACGGTTTCGCGCGTGGGCCTGCGCCGCGGCGCGGGAGCGTTCGAGCATTTTCTGGAGAAGATCGTCGCCAATCCGGCGTGGCTGTCGTTGCTCAATTCGAATGACGCCGTGGCGCGCTACACGCTTGATATCTTCGAACACAGTCCCTATTTTTCCGAAGAGCTGCTGCGCGCTCCCGAGCTGATCGAAGTGCTGGGCCGCCTGACCACTGAGAGCGCCGGCTCCTATGCCGAAGCCACCGCGCATCTAAACGATGTGGCGGCGCTGCGGCGTTTTTTCCGGGGAGAAATGTTCCGCATCCAGGCCGCGAGCATGTGTCTGCGCATTCCGGTGTTCGAGACGATGGAGAGCACGTCGGATCTGGTGGACGCGGCCATCGCCGCAGCGTATCGAATGGCGCTGGACCAGGTGGCCGCCGTGCATCCTCCGGCCACGCCCGGATACGTGGCGCAACGTCAACTGCTGGTCATCGCGCTGGGCCGTTTAGGTATGCGCGAGTTCGACCTGGCATCCGACGCCGACCTGGTTTTCGTTCTTCCCGATGAAGACCAGGCGGAACATCTTTTCTGGACGCGCGTGGCCGGCCGTATGATCGACCTGATCACCGCCTACACGGGATCCGGCTTGATGTTTACGGTCGACACTCGGTTGCGGCCCAATGGAAGCGGCGGCGCGCTGGTGCAATCGGAAGCGTCGCACAAAGATTACTTTGCGCGGAATGCCGAAGCGTGGGAAGGCATCGCGTACATGAAAGCCCGGGCCGTGTCCGGGGACATCGAGCGGGCCACTACATTCCTGAATGAACTTCAGAAAGTGGACTGGCGGCGCTACGGGCAAAGCGGACGCTCCAAAAAAGATCTTCGACAGATGCGCATGCGGCTTGAAAAAGAGCAGGGCGTGGGGCATCCGCTGAAAGCCGGCCTGGGTGGATTCTACGACATCGATTTTTCGTTGCTGTATCTGCGGCTGAAGAGCGCCGGGATTTTCTACAAGGTGCTGAACACGCCGGCGCGCATCGACATCATCGAAGCCATGGGCCATCTGGAGCGCGCGGATGCCGCGTTCATGCGCGACGCCGCGACGTTCTATCGCGCCGTGGATCACGGGCTGCGGGTCTACTCCGGGCGTCCGGAAGGAAACTTGCCGAATTCCGAAACACAGCGCGAAGTCCTGACGGAACTGGTGCATCGGTGGACGCAGGAACATCTCAATCACCAGCCGCTTAAGGACGAGCTGCTGCTAATCCGCAATCGCACGCGGGAAATTTTCGACCGGTTGTTTTCGCCCTGATGGCCTCTGCCGCTAAACCCTGAACAGCACGCTCTCGCTCTTGAAAATTCTGGATGCGATGTAATACGCGATGGCCGCGTAGACCAGGTTCGATCCCAGAGCCACCGCGAAGGCGGCGCGGGAGAATTCGCCCAGGAAAATTTCCTTGATTAGTTGGCACACGTTGAAGATTGGAATCAGCGCCAACGCCGGGGTCAGTTCCAGGCCGGGAAGCATCCCAACCACGGCCGGGAATGCCGCCAACATTACGATGGGCGTCAGATAACTCTGGCCTTCCTTGTAACTTTTGGCGAACAGCGCGATGGCTACCATGATGGAAGCCGCCATGATGGCGGTGGGGATCACGGCGAACAGCGCCATGGCCAGCGAGGCTAGGTCGGGCGGCGCCATGTGAAATGCTTCCTGCGCTTGCGAGGCATGCGGGGCGAAGCGAAATGAATAGGCCATGCTTCCCAAGGTCAATAGAGCCGTGATAAAAGCGGCGGTCGAAGTGGCCAGGATTTTCCCCAGAACGACTTCGTTCCTGCCCGCCGGCGAACACAGCACGGCTTCCAAAGTGCGCCGCTCTTTTTCGCCCGCGGTCATATCGATCGCCGGATACATTGCCCCGGTGAACATCAACAAGATGACGATGTAGCCGAGCGCGCTGCCGAAGATCAGGCCGGACATCTTCTTTTCGGACGCCACATTGACGCGCTGGGTGGTGAACGGAGTCAGAATTTTTTCGGAGACGCCGGAGCCCCGCAGGCTGGCCCGCACGGTATCGATTTTCAATTTGTCGAGCGCGGTGCGAATCTTGTCGCCGGCGATATCCGAGGCCTGGCGAGTGCGGTCGATATAGATGCTGACTTGCTTCCCGGCGGCCGCGTCGCCGGTCTCTTCCACCGCCGCCGCGACTTCCTTATTCGCAACGGCGGCGCGCAAGTCGGTCTTCAGCACCGGCTGAAATCCCGCGGCTTTCAAAGCACCCAGCACGGTCGGCACCCGGGATTCGTCTAACACACCCACGGTGATGGATTCGCCCTCCGCCTGTTTCTCGCGCGACGACATGAAGCGGTTGATCAGGTTGAACATCAATGGAATTGCAACCAGCGGCACCACCACCATGCTGATCATTGTTCGCCGGTCGCGAAAAATTTCGAGCAACTCCTTTTGGTAGACCGCCGCGCTGATTTTCAGTTTCATATGCGAGCTTCGATTCGCGTTTCGGGCATGTCCAGCAAGTCCAGGAAAATCTCGCGCAGGCGCTGCTTTCCGGTAAGCTCACGCAACTGCTCCATGGTGCCCAGCGCTTTCAACCGGCCTTGATGCACCACGCCGATGCGGTCGCAAAGATACTCGGCTTCCTCCATCACGTGGGTTGAAAATAGAATGCACTTGCCGGATCGCTTGGCATTCAGGATGAAGCGCTCGATGAGCCGGGCGGTGGGAACATCGAGGCCCGCGCTAGGCTCGTCCAGAATCAGGATCGGCGGATCGTGCAGCACCGTGCGCGCGATGGCGACCTTCTGTTTCATCCCGGTGGACAGCTTGTCGATCTTGGTGTTGGCGTATTCGCGGAAATCGAACATCTCCACCATCTGGTCGATCCTCTGCGACAGCCTGGACCCGGTGATGCCGTTCAACTTTCCGAAAAAGCCCAGCACTTCGCGCGGAGTAAGACGGGCGTGCGAACCCATGTCGCCGGACAAAAATCCGATCTGGCGGCGGACCGCTTCGGGCGATTGCACGATGTCCGCGCCGCCTACCTCGGCCGTTCCGCCGGTGGGTTTCAGAATGGTCGACAGCAATCGCAGGCAGGTGGTTTTTCCGGCGCCGTTGGGGCCCAGCAGGCCGAAGATCTCACCGGATCTTACGTCGAAGGAAATATGGTCGAGCGCATGAATTATGCCGCGCTTTTTGTCTTTGAATGATTTCGCCAGCTTATCGACACGGATCATGCGAAACATCAGGCTAGCACGGGGAAGGAACACGGGGAACACGGGGGACACGAGGAACACGAGGGACACGAGGAACACGGAGAACACCAGGAACACGGGGGACACAGGGGACACGAGGTACATAGGAGACGGAACACAAGGAATACGAGGAATACCGGACCAGTTCTCCGCTGCTTCGGTGTTCCTCGTGTTCCTCGTGTTCCCCGTGTTCCTTTGTATTCCAAAAATAGGCGAAGACGCGCTTGGCGGCGCGCCTTCGCCCGAGGAGTAAATGAGGACCTCAGCGGTGCGCTGAAAGGTTAGCCCTTCAGAAGCGAAAGAACCGCCTGCGGAGCGGAATTCGCTTGCGCGAGCGCCGCCACGCCGGCTTGCAGCAGAATCTGGGCTTTGGTCAGGTTAGCCGCTTCTGATGCGAGATCGGCATCGCGAATGCGCGATTCGGCGGTCGAAAGATTGGTCAATTGGGACTGCGCCAGGTTGATCGCGTAGCCGAACTGATTCTGGCCGCGGCCCACAACCGCTTGCGCGGCGCCGAGGCTGCTGACAGCGGTGGACAAGGCCGAGACCGCGCTCTGCGCGCTGCTCTGATTGCTGACGTCGGCGTTGCCGCCCACGCCAACCACGGAAGTGGTCTGGATCGTATCCGGATTCGCGAGACCGTTGGTTCCAAGCGTAGTGTTAGTGGCCTCGTGCCCGATACTCAGGGTGAAGGCGGTGGTGGAGTTGCTGGCGAAGTAGAGCGTGCCCTTGGTCGGATCCGTGGTGGCGACGATGCTCTGCAGCGAGGCGTTGTCGGTGGCCTGCAACGCGGCATTGATCTGGGCTACGGCGCCCGCTCCGTCCAAGTCGGCGATGGCGCCGGCGTCCAGCGTGACCTTAACGGTCTGCGGGGCTCCGCTGGCGTCGTTGGCCGAGAATGTCAGGGTTTGTTTTTCTTGTGCGCCGGCGGCGGCATGCACCAAGGTGACGTATGCGGCCGAGTACTGTTCGGTTCCGCCGGCGATGAACGCCGCGCTGGCTTGCGTGGCCGCCTTCGGAGTCGCAGTGGCGTTGAGAGCGGCGCCTGCCACGTTCGTGCCCAGGTTGCCCAGGAATCCGTTCGCGGTATCGTCCCCGGCGGTCACCTGGAAAGCGGTGCTGGACGAAGTGAAGAGCAGTTGCTGGTGTCCGTCGGTTCCGGTATGAATCACGGCGCTGATGTTCGCGGCTTTGAAAGCCAACCCTTGAGCGCTTCCGGTTCCGGCGGACTGAATGCCGGAGTTGATGGCGTTCGCGAGCGAGGTTGTGTCGTTAACGCCCGTAAGGTTTACGGTCACTGTGATTGCGCCGCCTGCGCCGCCCGAAAATCCGGGGCCCGAAATCAGGAAAGACGACGACGTGCCACCGTTGACGAGCGCGGTGACGCTGGAGATGCTGGACGCGCTCAAATCGTATTTGCCGGAGTCCTGCGCGCCCGCGGCGACCTGATATCCCGCCGTGAAGCCCTTCAGCCCCAGACCCTGCGCGTCCACGGTCGACTTGGATAGATCCACTGAAACCGAACCGTTGGTGACGGCTGCCCCGCTGGTGCTGCCGCGGCCGCCGCCGATGAACACGGCCAGGTTTTTGGCAAATATTCCACCCTGGTTCAGACCGATGGATTGCGCCTGCCGGTTAATTTCGCTCAGCACGTTCTGAAATTCGCCGTTGAGTAAGGACCGGTCGCCGGAAAAAGTGCCGGACGCGGATTGCGTTGCCAAAGTACGGGCGCGGTCCAGCAGCAACGAAATGTTGCTGATGCCGCCGTCGGCAATCTGAAGCTGGCTCAAGCCGTCGTTGGCGTTACGCACGCCTTGTCCCAGCACGGCCTCATCCGAACGAAAGCCGTTGGCAATCGCCAGACCCGCGGCATCGTCGCCACTGGAAACAATGCGCAGACCCGAAGTCACGCGGTTGATAGTCTTGCCTTGGAAATCGCTGTTGATGCGCAGGTAATTTTGAGCCTGCAGCGAAGCGACGTTGGTATTAATGCTAAAAGACACAGTATTCTCTCCTTGAATGTTGAGACTCGGGCGCGTGAACCTTCACGGCCCGGAGCGCCTTTGGCGCCCTCGAGAAACTGCCGGATCGTTTGATTGGGGCCTCTCTCAGTCTCACATTCCTTATCGGGGGCAAGGCTCGATTCTTGAGCCGTTGCGCAATTTTTCTATCGCTCGCGTGAAATCCGGCAGGGCGAGAGCTTGGGCGGCCGCTTCATTCTGGTCGCGCGTGATCTTCAATTCCTTGCGCAGCACCACGGTCGACTTGGGCGCCCGGATTCCGATCTTGACGCCCTGCGGAGTCACCGAAAGGAGTTCGATTTCGATATCGTCTCCTATTAATAAGGATTCGCCCGCCCGACGCCGCAGCACTAACATGCGGTCTCCTGGGCCGGCAATGAGATGGCTTGTTGATGGGAGTAGGCCGAATCCCTGCGGATGGCCTGGAGGGCGCGCCGGGTGTTCAGGTTGACAACAATTGGCGCCATTAAATTGGCGGTCGCCGAAAAACCGTCATGCAACGAGACCAGCGCGAGCACCAATACGTCGCGCGCCAACTCCGGCTGATGGTCCGGATCGAGATCGAGCTCCGCCAGATCTTCGGAGGACACCGCCAGCCGGTATCCCCGATCGACCACCAAAATGGGCAGCGTAAGGAAGCAAAGCGACGGCCGCGCAAGGCTTTGCAGAAATATCAAGGGGGAGCTCTCCGGCAATTCGATGGGGACGAAACTCCTTTCTTCGTCAAACGACGGCAGGCCGGCGGGGAAGTTGAAGACGGATTCCGCGCGGTATGGCAGTGGTCCGAAATATTTTGTTTGCAGTAGCGGCATTGCCGGTAAATGAAGAGCACGTTGCGCGCCATCCGTGTGGGGCAGGATGGTATCCTGCCGCCGATTTGTAAAATCGGCCTGTCCGGTGGCTTGATGGAAGAAGGCCGATTTAACAATCGGCGGCAGGTTACCGACCTGCCCCACAATGTGTTATATGGGTAGTATGCCTACGGTAGACGATCTATCTGAACGATTGGAGTTCCTGCAAGGAACCCTGGAAGTGCTGATTCTTCGGAGCCTGCAAATGGGTCCGAACCATGCTTATGGAATCAGCCAATTCATCGAACATTTCTCCGGGGACGAGTTTCTGGTGGACAACGGATCGCTCTACCCGGCGATGCAGCGGCTGGTGCAGCGCGGTTGGATTACCGCCCAGTGGAAAACCTCGCCCAATGCCCGGCGGGCCAAATATTACCGGCTCACGCCGCTCGGCCGCAAGCAGCTTGTGGCCGCGACTTCCAAATGGCGGCGATTCGTGGAAGCCATGGGCCGCGTGCTGGCGACGAAAGGATGATGTCATGCGGGAATGGTGG
>DATDHK010000462.1:0-2246 GCA_036521635.1 Bryobacteraceae bacterium
TTCAACTGGACCGTGAATCCGGGATAGTCCAGCAGCGCCAGCATCACGTCGGGCACGTCGCGGCCGTCTTTCCAGAACCGCAATCCGCCGGTGGCGTAAACTCGGTTGGGTCCCTTGGACCCGGTCGCAAAATGCAAACCGGTGAGCAGATGAACGAACAAGTCGCCCGCCACGCCAGTTCCGTAATCGCGATAATTGCGCCAACGGAAAAGACGCACGGGCTCGAAAGGCCGCTTGGGCGCGCTGCCCAGGAACCGGTCCCAATCGATGGTCGCGGGCGACGCATCCGGCGGAATAGAATATTGCCACGCCCCGATGGCCGTGTTCCGATCGAGCCACGCCTCCACCATATTCAATTCGCCGATCGCGCCGCCGCTCAACAATTCTTTCGCCTTCTGATACACCAGCGAGCTGACGTACTGGCTGCCGATTTGCAGCGTGCGCCCGGTCCGGCGCTGCGCTTCGATCATAGCCGGGCCTTCGTCGATCGAATGGATCATCGGCTTCTCGCAGTAAACATCTTTGCCGGCGTTCAACGCATCGATGGTGATACGCTGGTGCCAGTGGTCCGGAGTCGCGATGATGACTGCATCGACATCCTTCCGCGCCAGCACCTCGCGATAATCGCGGGTCGCAAACAAATCATTGCCCCAACGTTCTTTAGCTCTGGCGAGCCGGCCGTCATAAATATCGCATACCGCCCTGAGCTTCACGCCCGGCATGGAGACGGCTAGAGAAGCGTCGCCCATGCCCATGCCGCCCGCGCCAATCAAAGCAATCTGAATATTTTCGTTCATTGGATTATTTGGCCCTAGGCGATTTCCATCTTTTCCGGATTCCAGTTGCAAATCCGCTGTTCAAAATAACTGATGTTCGATAGCAGCGCCGGACCCGCGGCCCGAAATCCAAAGACAGCATCTTCCACCACCGGCTTGCGGCTTCGCACGGCATTCAGGAAGTTACGATGATGATCACGATGATCGCTGTAGCCCTGCGGAGGCAGATACCGATCCTCCACCTGCGGACGAATGGCGTCGGCGGTTGGCGTCGAGCGCGGATGCTCTTCGTAATACTTCTTCAGGAATTGCTCCTGCGTGGTTTTCGGGAACGTGTCGATGGTGTACCCCGGCTCGGCCTCACGCGGCGTCTTGGAAACCGTGACGCCATTGCCGATCGCCAGAATGCCCTCCGTGCCGATAAAACGGAATCCCGAATTCTCCGCACCCCCGTCGACGAAATTCACGCGCAACGCAAGATTGAAGGCCGGATGATGCGCGGTCTGCGGATAATCGTAGAGCCCCAACAGCACGTCCGGAACATCGCGCCCGTCTTTCCAGAACCGCAGGCCACCGGCCGCATAAACGCGCGTCGGCCCAATGGCGCCCGTCACAAAATGCATTCCTGAAAACAGGTGAACGAACAAGTCGCCCGCGACGCCGGCGCCATAGTCGCGATAATTACGCCAGCGGAACAGCCGCGTAGGCTCGAATGAAACTTTCGGAGCGCGGCCCAGAAAGCGGTCCCAATCGATGTTGTCCGGCGAGGCGTCGGGTGGAATGGAATACTGCCAGGCGCCGATCGCGGAATTGCGGTCCCACCAAGCCTCCACCATATTCAGTTGTCCGATCGCGCCGGATTGCATCAGCTCCTGCGCCTTCTGATAAACGATGGAGCTCACGCGCTGGCTGCCGACTTGCAGAATGCGCCCGGTCCTGCGCTGCGCTTCGATCAACGGCTGGCCGTCGCCGATAAGCTGCACCATCGGCTTTTCCAGGTAGACATCCTTAGAAGCATTCATCGCATCGATAGCGATTTTCTGGTGCCAGTGATCCGGTGTAGCGATGATGACCGCGTCCACGTCCGGCCGCGCCAGCACTTCCCGATAATCGCGCGTAACGAAAACATCCTTGCCAAAGACTTCATGGACGCGCCTGAGCCGCCCCTGATAAATATCGCTAGCGGCGACCAGTTTCGCGCCGCCGGCAATGGACGACTGCACGTCGCCGGTCCCCTGGCCGCCCGCCCCAATAATCGCAATTTGAATTTGATCGTTAGCCGATCGTGCGCGGACCTGCGCAAGCAGCGGCGAAGCGGCAGCCGCGGCAAGAAAATGACGTCTACTTGTCATGCACTCATATTAGCGCTTCGAGTTGCTTCATCCATCCATCGAAATGCTGACATGCTGCGCGAATTCGGTCGAGCCCGATCTCCAACGCCGCGAGCACTCCATGAAGAGGCTTTTGGTA
>DATDHK010000463.1:0-2558 GCA_036521635.1 Bryobacteraceae bacterium
GATCGGCTTGCCGCGCGACATCGGCTCGCAGCGTCTCCACGCTCAAGTCCGCGCAATCAACCTGGTGCCCGTGTGCCGTAAGCCACGCCGCGGGCGACGCCAGCCCGAAAGGCTGCCGCCCGAGTTCGTAGGTAGAGACCAAAAGGACTTTCATCTGAGCTATTTGATCTTGCCCAGCATCTGATAAATCCACAACAGCGCGGTGTTCATGATCTGCTCGCCCGCGCCGACCGCCACTGGCGAGACGCCAGAATCCGCGCCATAACCGCCTTCCGCTACCGCCTCGATAGTTGGGAAGTATTGATGGTAGCCGTTGCAATAACCAAAAAAGAAAAGCTGCTTGACGCGGGCGCGCTGCTTCAAACGGAGCGCGTGGTTGGCAAAGAATTCGCCTGAAACGCCGACCAACGCGATGTCGCCGTTGAGTAGCGCAACCGTCAGCCGCGGACGCACGCCATCCGAATACTCGTCGATAAAGTTGGGGATCAATTCCGGGAAGAAGGCTTTCTGGTAGGCTCCCACCACCATCGAATTGCTGAAGTCGATCCGAGAAGTAAAACGGAAACGATCTTCCTTCACTGTCAGCGATGGATTGGCGATCTCGCGCGGTTCCAGGCTTGCGGCAAGCTTGACGACTTCCTCGCCCAACGCCTTTCCAAACGCCTCGTACCCTTTGCGCGGACCGTCGGGCAACACCGATTGGTCGCCCGACGCCCCTTGCATAAAGAGCGCGGCGGCGCCAGTGCGCGCCGTCACTTCGTTCTTCATCGCGCCAACATAGTCGGCCGAGAACTTCAAGACGGACGATGGAATTGTTGTCGGATGGCCGGTGAAATTCACCACAATCGCGATCGGCTTGCCGGAATTATCGTCGATCCGCATAACGGCCAACTCGCGGTCGACGGGCTTGGGCTCGATCTTGGTTTGCCGGTTGCGATTGAATCCGTCGAGTTGAACTGAGCCTGTCGCCATCCGCGCAGGCGTGAGCTTGCTGTTCGCCTTGACGATCACGCCAACAACTCCGTCTTCCAGTTTCGGATAGTAGCGCAGCGCAGCGTCGAATTTGCCCTTTCCTTTTCCGGTTTCATCGGACAGCTCCAGCACCGGGCCGTGATGGGTGTGCGATCCCGCTATGAACGAATACTCAATGCCGGCTTCGTCTTTGATTCTTTTGCGGATGTTTTGCAGCCAATGTTCACTCGGCGCACGCCCCAGATCCAGGCTAACGATTGCCAGTTTTTTGCCCGCGCAATCCAGCACTAACGCATCCGCATGCAATGCATCTTGCACGCCGGTCGACAATGCATCGTGGCGATCGCCATAGCCCCACATCGGTACCGGCTCTTGCGGAGTAATGTCGCGACGAGCCGCGCCAGCGCGAAATTGTGCGTGGGCCAGCGAGGCCGTCAGGACTAAGCCGAATATTAGGAAGCGCATTTAGAGTTTCGCTTTCAAGAGGTCGTTGACCACTGCCGGATTCGCTTGTCCCTGAGTAGCCTTCATCACTTGACCAACCAGGTAGCCCAGCACGCCCGTCTTGCCGGACTTGTATTGCTCCACTTGCTTAGCGCTGTTCGCGATTACTTCATCGACAATCCGGGCAAGCGCACTCGTATCGCTGATTTGACGCAGCCCCTCACGCTCGACGATCGACTGCGCGGACTCACCGCCCGCAAACATCTTGGCGAAAATCTCTTTCGCCATCTTGCCGCTGATCTCGCCCTTCGAAATCAGGCGCACCAACTGGCCGAGTTCCTCCGCCGGCACAGTCGATTCGTCGATGTCCCGGCCCTGCAACGCGCCCATCAAATCGCCGATCACCCAGTTCGCCGCCGCGCGCACATCGCCAGCCACAGCGGCGGCCTTCTCAAAATAGTCGCTGACGCCGCGTGTTGCAGTGAGCACCTGGACATCGTACTCGCGCAGTCCATAGCTTTCGATGAAGCGGCGGCGCTTGCCGGCGGGCAATTCCGGCATCGCGTCGCGTACGCGCGCAAGCCACTCATCGCTAACGCGCAGCGGCGCCAAATCGGGTTCCGGAAAATAGCGATAGTCGTGCGCATGCTCTTTGCTGCGCATCCCCACGGTTTCCCCAGTGGCGACGTTATAGAGCCGCGTCTCCTGCTCCACTCGTCCGCCGCTCTCGATGAGCGCCACCTGCCGCGAGATCTCGTAATCCACAGCCATCTTGGCGAAGCGGAATGAATTGAGATTCTTCACTTCGGCCTTGACGCCAAATTCTTCAGCGCCTTTCAGACGAACCGAAACGTTGGCGTCGCAGCGCAGTTGCCCCTTTTCCATGTCGCACTCGGACACGCCTACGTATTGCATTACCAGCTTCAGTTCCGAAAGATATTCGTAGACTTCTTCCGAGCCGCGCATGTCCGGCTCGCTCACGAGTTCAATCAGCGGCGTGCCACTGCGATTCAGATCGACATAGGTGTAGCGGTCGGAATCCTTGAAGCCATCGTGAATACTCTTGCCGGCATCGTCCTCCATATGCACGCGAGTGACGCCGATGCGCTTTTTGACGCCGCCGGTCAGAATTTCCAGATGAC
>DATDHK010000464.1:0-3721 GCA_036521635.1 Bryobacteraceae bacterium
AACCTTCAATTGAAAGTTGCGTCGACCATGCAACAGGTGACGGTACAGGAGAATGCCGGGCCGTCCGTCAGCACCGAGTCGTCCAACAACGCCAGCGCGCTGGTGCTGCGCGGTGAGGATTTGCAGGCGCTATCCGACGATCCGGACGACCTGATGGCAGACCTGCAAGCGCTTGCAGGCCCGGCGGCGGGTCCGAATGGCGGCTCGCTTTTTATCGACGGATTCAGCGGCGGGGAACTGCCGCCCAAGGAATCGATTCGCGAGATCCGCATCAACCAGAATCCTTTTTTACCGGAGTTCGACAAGCTCGGTTTCGGCCGCATCGAGATTTTCACCAAGCCCGGGACCGATCATTATCGCGGCACCGCCGATTACAACTTCGCCAACGATTTTTGGAATTCGCGCAATCCCTACTCCGCTCAGAAGGCGCCGCTGCTGCTAAACGAATTCGAAGGCAACGCCAGCGGGCCGATCGGCAAGCGCGCATCGTTTACCGTGGATGCGCAGAGAAACATGGTGGACAACGGCTATATCGTCAACGCCGTCATAGTAGATCCGCAGACTCTCGGCATACAGCCTTTCTTCAGCATATTTCGGACGCCGCAGCGCTTCAACCGCTTGAGCCCGCGCCTGGATTATCAACTGAACGGAAACAATACACTGATATTTCGTTACTCCGTTACGCACTCGGACATCAATGGAGCCGGCATCGGCGGATTTGATCTGATTTCGCGCGGCTACGAGTTTCGCTACCTGAATCAGACCGTGCAAGCCACCGAGACAGCCGTGCTGGGCAACAGCATTAACGAAACCCGCTTTCAGTATTTCCGAAGCGCGAACGAGCGAATTGCAAAAACGCAAGGGCCCGAGATTCAGGTGCTGGGATCGTTCACCGGTGGCGGCTCGCCGCTGGGGCACGCTTTCGATACTCAAAACAGTTTCGAGCTACAAAACTACACCACGCGTCCGAGTGGCGCTCACATCTGGAAGTTCGGCGTGCGCTTGCGCGGCTACCTGGAAGACAACTTGTCGCCGCAAAATTTCAACGGGACATTCAGTTTCGGCGCGGGCTATGCGCCCATTCTGGATGCGAACCTTCGTCCAGTGACGCCGGGCGTGATCTGCGATGTGAAAAACCCGAACGCGGCGTGCGCGAACATCACTTCCATCCAGCGCTATCAGCGCACGTTGGCCTTGCAGCAAATGGGATTGGGCCCGGCGGCAATCCGGCAATTAGGCGGCGGCGCAACGCAGTTCAGTATCGCCGCCGGAATCCCCGGGCTTGCCGTTCATCAGATGGATGTCGGAGCGTTCGTGAGTGACGACTGGCGCGTGCGTCCGAACATCACGCTGAGCGCCGGGCTGCGCTACGAGATGCAGACGAACATACACGACTGGCGCGACTTCGCTCCGCGCATCGCCATCGCCTGGGCGCCGGGCAGAAGCGCCAAGAAGCCCAAAACCGTGCTGCGCGCGGGATTCGGCGCCTTCTACGATCGCTTTGCGCTCGCGAATATTCTGACTGCCCAACGTTACAACGGGATCGTGCAGCAACAGTTCGTTATCGCGGACCCGAATTTCTTTCCGAACATTCCGTCTCTGACGGGATTGCAGGCCACGCCGCAAATCGTCGAGACGATCAGCGCGAGCTTGCGCGCGCCGTACATTCTGCAATCGTCGGTGAGCGTGGAGCGCCAGTTGCCGGCGAACATTTCGGCCGCGCTTACCTATACGAATTCTCACGGACTGCATGTACTGCGCTCGAACGACATCAACGCGCCCAGGAGCGGAGCGTTTCCGCTGGGCCGTCCGGACCCCGTGTTCCTGATGGAATCGTCCGGCGTGTACAACCAAAATCAATTGATCGCCAACGTCAACGCCAAGGTGAATAGCGGCCTATCGCTCTTCGGTTTCTATGTTCTCAACAGGGCGCTGAGCGATACAGACGGACTCGGCACGTTTCCCGCAAATCCGTACAATTATTCCGGCGAATATGGCCCGGCATCGACCGACGTGCGCCATCGCGCAACCATCGGCGGGTCCATCAATACCCGCTGGAACGTGCGGTTCAGCCCCTTCGTGACGATGCAGTCCGGCCCGCCCTTCGACATCACGGCCGGCAGCGATCTCTTCGGCACTACGCTCTTCAATGGGCGTCCCGGCATCGCGACGGACGCCGCCAAGCCCGGTGTCATTCAGACGAAGTATGGCTTGTTGGATCCAAATCCTACGCCGGATGAGCGATTGCTGCCGCGCAATTTCGGACGAGGGCCGGGTTTGATCACGGTGAATCTGCGGCTCGGCAAGACTTTCGGATTCGGACAGAAGCGCGAGGCGTCCAGCAGGCCCGCCGGAAATTCTGGCGGAGGTGGCGGTGGTGGTGGAGGCGGCGCCGCAACCATGGCAGGCGGCCGCGGCCTGGGTTCGTTGATCGGACCTTCGACCACGAACCACCGCTACAACATGAGCGTGTCAATGTCGGCGCGCAACCTGCTGAACCGCACCAATCCAGGGCCGATCAGCGGCAACATAACCTCGCCGCTCTTCGGCCGTGCGAATCAAATGGCCGGCAACCTAAACGGAGAAGGCTTTTCGGAGAACGCCAACAATCGCCGATTGGAATTGCAAATCCGCTTCACCTTTTAGAGCGCTAACCCCACCACGTCTCGCCGGGCGCCAGATGCGCGCGCACGACATCCTGATTCAGTTCGATGCCGTAGCCCGGTTTGTCCTGAATCGTCAAATATCCGTTCTCGATAATCGGGCCGTCGTGCACCACAATGTCCTGCCAATAGTCGATGTACTTGGCTAACTCGTGCACACGGAAATTGCGCATGGACGCCGCGGCGTGAGCGGAAGCAATGGTGCCGACCGGGCTCGCAGGATTGTGCGCCGCCGTCCAGATACCATACATGTCGGCGAAATCGGAAATGCGTTTCGATTCGAGCAATCCGCCCGATTTCGGGATATCGATGTGCACTACATCGCATCCCTGCAATTCGAGCAGCCGCCGGAACCCCTGCCGTGTATAAAGATTCTCCCCCGTACAAATCGGCGTGTTCACCGCGTGCGTCACCCGCGCCATGGCATCCGGATTGTCGGGCGGCACCGGGTCTTCGATCCACATCAAGTTGACGTGCTCCAGCGCATTGGCGAGCTGGATTGCGTCCTTGGTGTCGTAGCGCCAGTGCAGGTCCACGGCGAAGTCGGCGTCCGGACCCAACTCTTCGCGAATGATTTCAAAGCCGCGCACGATGCGGCGAATATCCTTGTGCGTTAGGTTTCTTAGATAAGGATCATGGCCGGGCTCACGAAAATCCGGATCGGCTTGGAGCGGCACTCCGTCCCCTTGGAATTTGAACGCGGTCCACCCAAACTTCTCCGCGCGCGCTTCCCGGACCTTGGCGCGCCACGAAGCCGGATCGTCGACATTGTCCACCACTTGCATGGTGCGGTAAAAGCGAACGCGATCGCGAAAGCGCCCGCCCAAAAGATTGCACACCGGCGTTTCAAGAATTCGACCGGCAAGATCCCAAAGCGCAATCTCGATGCCGCTCGCCGCCGTGACGGTCGCGCCCGCAATGGCGCCCGCCCCGCCGCTGCGCATCAGCATCTTGGTGTAGAGCTTGTCGACGTTGAGCGGATCTTCCCCGACGATCAGCGGCTTCATCTGCCTGACCACCAAGTCCTTCACGCCGGGTCCCCAATAAGCTTCACCGAT
>DATDHK010000465.1:0-7934 GCA_036521635.1 Bryobacteraceae bacterium
GCCCCGGCAAAGAAACACGCCGGGAATTAATCTAGTGCATCTCAAATATTTGACAGTAAATGTATTACAAGGTGTCTGATTCATCTCGGGGTGCGAAGAATTTCTCTTAGGCCGCGGCCAGGATTTGCCGAACCGTGACGCGGTGCGCCAAGAGGATGGCGTTGAGGATCTTGCGGCCTTCGTCGGTTACTTGATAGCGATGGGTATGGGAGAGTTTGCGGAGCAGTCCGTGCGCTCGCAGCAGTCGGAGCTTTCGACCCACAGCAGCGGAGCGGCGGCGATGTTCGGGTTTGGTCTTGGCTGCCGTTGGGTACAGGAGTGGCTGCAGATCGCAGTTGCGCAAACCGTGGATGGTGAACTCCCCTCGATTTACGGCTTGTAACAAGGCGTGATCCTCGGACTCGAAGGGGTGCAGTGCCCGAACGCTGCTCCCCTTCCAGCGGACACGACGCTCGACCGATGCGATCAACTCCTCGATGGTGGTGCTGTCGTCGACAGCGGCTAAGGCGGAACAGTACCGGTCGAGCGCCTGCTGGGAGATCTCCGCCCGACGGTGTAGATCGGCAATGCCACTGCGCATCTTGTGCCACTTCAGGGGAGCCCGCTCATCGTCATTGGCGCGGCGGAACACACGAAACAGACGAGCATTTGTGATGGTGATTTCCGGACGCAAAACGGCTCCCAATTCGTCATAGGCTTTGTCGTAGAGCTTGATCGAGTTGGGGCCTAGACGGTGCTTGATGCGTACCCCGTTGGGGCGAACTTTCAGATCCGAACGGATGGGTAATTCGTGCACCCCCACAGTAGTTCCATCCGCTCTCACCCGTTTGCCCATGAAGCGGAGCACATCTGGACTGGAGAAACCAGTCATGCCTAGATGCACCAGTTGGGGTACAGCCTGCGCAGATGTTTCTCGTCGCGAAAGATCAGATCCATGGCCCATTCGCTGTCCGCGCAGGTCCAGTAGTATTTCATTGGATATTGCTGGCACAGCTCGGCAAACAGGGGATGGATCTGAGCGCGCACCCCCGCGAACAACTCCACCCAGTGGGCCCGGAGGTGCTCATCCATCAGCCTCTGCGCCCGTGGGAAATCCTCGATCCAGGTGAAACAATTGCGGTGCCGACGGTAGCTCAGCCCGGCTTGTTCCAGTTGTTGGGCCAGCCACTCACGTCCATTTAGAAATATGGTAATGGGGAAGGGGAACCAGGTCTGCAGCCGGGCGCTCATGAATCCGAAAACCGGATGCAGCCAGTACTGATAAATGCACAAGCACTTGCGGGGGCTCCGTTGCAGCTCGATCTTGTGGGTCTCACGATTGCCCTTGATGGCGTAACTGGAACACAGTTCCACGGCTGTGAAGGCACAGATGGGTCCTTTGCTAATGCCATCCTGTGCCGCAATGAACTGGGCCATTTTCTGTTTGTCATCTTTGGCGGAAGGCAGGTACCGGACGGGCCGGCCCGCCCTCTCGATGGTCGCCCGGGAAGCCTCCTTTACTTTTCGGCTGATGGCTTCGGCGTGTTCGCCGAAATCCTTCAGCCCCAGGTCATGAGCCCACAAGTAACCTTTCATTCCGTTGGTGTGGTTCAACGGCGGTTGGCCTCGAAAAACCAACCGGTCGAATCCCGACAACACTCCGCTCAGCTGACTCTGATATCTGGCGATAAAATCGTTCATGGCGTCTCCTTTTCTCCGATGCTGAACTTGGAACACTCAACATCTTAAGAGAAAAGTCAGGCGCCATTTTTCATGATTCCCGACGTTCAGTTCGAAGCGGCGGAGATGGTCCCGGACTCCTGACTTTTGGTTGCGGCTATGCTGCTTTGCGGGGCGGACGCCCGCGTCCGCGCCGAACCCCGGGTCCGGCTGTCCAAAATACAAACAAAAGGCCGCAGTCGTTCGTCGTTGGTTGTATCGAGGGACTCGTCTCGACGCTTTTCCTCAAGTTATATCGAGACGACTCCCCATGCCACAGGCCAAGAGCCAGCGCCGCATGGTGTACTAAATAAGAAATGGTGTACTAAGTTAAGTAGATGATCCGGCCTTTCGATCAATCTGGAATCACGCGCGGCGCCGGCGACATCGCCCGCTACGATAACCGGCCAAACTCCCTGATAGAAATGCTGCGCGCCACAGTCGATCGCCTACCCAACAACGAGGCGATCGTCGAACTCAACGGCGAGCGCATCAACTTCAGCGCCCTGTGGGACCGCGCGGCCCGAGTAGCGGGCGGTCTAAAAAATCTCGGCATCACCCGCGGCGACCGTGTTGCAATTCGCCTCGGCAACGGTCTGGATTGGTGCATCGCGTTCTGGGGAACGCTCCTCTCAGGCGCACTGGTAGTGCCGGTAAACACGCGCTTCAGCGAGCCCGAAGTGGAATACGTCATCACGGATTCGGGCGCCCGCTTTGTGTTTCTCCCCGGTCAACCTCTGCCCGGCGGCCCTCCCTTCGCAGTCGAAGAAATCACGCGCCCCGAGGTCGCCGCCATCTTCTATACCAGCGGCACCACCGGTTTTCCGAAGGGCGCGATGACCACGCACGAAGGATTTCTCTCGAATACAGAAACGTGCCGCCGCATCGCGCCCCTCCCGTCCGATGGCAGCGTTCGGACGCTGGTGTCCGTCCCGCTTTTTCACGTCACCGGATGCAACAGCCAGCTACTCCCAAGCTGCGAAAGCGGCAGCGCCACCATCATCATGCCCGCGTTTGACGTTCAGGCATTTCTGCAGACGATCAACGCGGAACGCATCAATTCGCTGACCTCTGTTCCCGCGATTTTCTGGCTTGCAATGAACCAGCCGGGCTTTCCGAAAATCGACACCAAGGGCGTGCGCTGGGTGATGTACGGCGGCGCGCCCATAGCGCCGGATCTGGTGGGCCGCATCGTTAAGGCATTTCCAAATGCGCGCGTTGGAAACGGATTTGGCCTGACCGAGACATCCTCCGTCGCCACCTTCCTGCCACACGAGTTCGCGCATGTACGGCCGGATTCCGTTGGCTTCGCCGCGCCCGTGGTCGACCTCGATCTCTTCGAAGCGGATGCCGGCGGCGTCGGCGAATTGCTGGTGCGCGGACCGAATATCGTGAAGGGTTATTGGAATAAACCGGAAGCCACCGCCCAAACTTTCGTCAACGGCTGGTTGCACACTGGCGATCTCGCCCGCATCGATCCGGACGGTTTCGTCCAGATCGTCGATCGCAAAAAGGACATGGTCAACCGCGGCGGCGAGAACGTATATTGCGTCGAAGTGGAGAACGCCCTGTGCGCGCACCCGGCCGTATTCGAGTGCGCCGTGATGGGCGTGCCGGACACAATGATGGGTGAAAAAGTCGGCGCAATCGTGGTGCTCAAACCCGGCGCGGAAGCTCAGCGGGAAGAAATCCGCGAGTTTCTCCAGGGCCGCCTGGCGGATTTCAAGATCCCCCAATATATGTTGATCCGCCCGGAAACATTGCCGCGCAACCCCGGCGGAAAAATCCTGAAATCCCGACTGAGAAAAGAAGCGGAATGGGGAAGTCAGCTAAGGTAGCGCACCTCGTCATACGGATCACCAGCCACCGATCACTGGCCACGTTGAATCGCGCAACCTGTTGCTTTTCATAAATGCTGTAAAGCCTTTCAGGTACACTACCGCTCCCGCTGAAACTAACCTCCGAGGAAGTACTAAGTTGGAATCATCCGCAAATAGGCGGGAATGCCTTCTAGAATCTGACTCCGCTATGGACTAAGGTGGATGTTGACTCCTATGAAAAGCCGTTCACCAGCGCGCGCAACCTCAGTGCCGTTGTATGCGCTTGGCGCCATTTTCCTGGTACCACTTGGCATAGGAGTACTGCTGGTCAACAGCAGCGCCAGCCGCAACGATCATGCGAATCAGGTTAGCCGCGACGTCGCCAGCATGTATTCGCAAGGCATGGACTTCTCCAACACGGCCAACCAGAACATCGCGTTGAATGTGGCCGACGGATTGGGCATGAACCTTCGCGGAGGCAAGGGCGTGCTGATCCTCAGCAAGATCCGCGTGGTGCATGAATCGGATTGCCTCACCCTCGGAGTCGCCAACTGCGCCAATAAAGGATCCGCGGTAGTTACGCAACGTTTTGTAATCGGGAACAAGACGCTGCGTCCCAGTTCGTTTGGCACTCCCGCCGCGATCGACGCAACCGGCAACGTGCGCAACTGGGCCACCGACCTTTCCGCGCGCGCGGAGGAATTTCCCGCGAATTTGAAATCGGGCGAGTTCACCTACGCGGCCGAGTGCTATCTGACCTCGCAAGAATCGCGCAACGGAGTGTATTCGCGAGCCATGTTTTAGGGGGAGGAACACGGGGGACACGGGGAACACGGGGAACACAAGGAACACAGGAACATCGAGAAAGACCGGGGAAAGGAATACTAGGAATACGAGGAACACGGGGGAGTTGTTCATCGCCACGGTGTTCCTCGTATTCTTCGTATTCCTTCCCCGGTGTTCCTCGTGTTCCCCGGTGTTCCCCGGTGTTCTCGTGTTCCCCGGTGTTCTCGTGTTCCCCGTGTTCCCCGCCTTCCTTTGTTCCCCGGAAAAATCGATCGCGAACGAACGGTCTCCATCCGATTCGATTCAGCTAGAATTAGACATGCATCGCTTCCTGCTGCATAACGACGCCGTATTGGACGCCGGCCAAAAAGACTTGTCGGCCGGCCAGGTGGGTCTGTTGAACGGCTGGGGAGTTTTCAGCACCATCCGGGTAGCGGACGGAGTCCTGTTCGCCTTCGAGCGGCATTGGGAACGCATGCGGCGCGACGCGGCGCTGATGCGCGTGCCTTTCCCGGAAAACGCCCAGTGGTTGAAGACCCGGCTGATGCGGCTGGTGGAAGCGAATGACGCGCACAACGCCACCCTGCGCGTCGTAGTGGTGCGCAATCGCGGTGGACTTTACGAAGCGCCCAACCTCGATCGCGATTTCGATTTGATCGCCTTTACCACTAACATGAAGCAGTGGGGCGCCAGTGCACGGCTGACGATCAAAGCACAGGCGCGGCACGCACAGTGCGAGTTTGCCGGCGCCAAGATTCTTTCCTGGTCCCAGAACCTGGCTTGGTACGAAGAGGCGCACGACCAGGGTTTCGACGAAGTGGTGCTTTTAAACGAACGGGGCGAGGTCAGCGAGTGCACCTCGGCGAATGTCTTCGCGATCAGCGGCCCCGAAGTGGCGACCCCACCCTTGAACTCGGGCTGCCTGCCCGGCGTCACTCGCGAAGTTTTACTGGAACAGATTCACCTGCCGGGAGTCTCACTGCTTGAGAAAACTTTGCTGCCGCGCGACTTGGAAGATGCGGATCAAATATTCATTACCTCTTCCACGCGCGATTTGCTGCCGGTGTCGCATGTGGAAGGGCTAAAGATAAAGAGCAACGCGCCGAGCACAATGAAAGCCCTGTCCAAAGCGTTCGAAGATTACCGGCGAAGTTACGTGAGTCAAAGTCTAGCGTCCAATTTAGACAAAGTCTCAGTTTGATTTTATTTTGTGGGGCAGGTTGGTAACCTGCCGCCGATTGTTAATCGGCGTGCCGGGGTTTTATCGGGGGGTTCAGATTGAAAATGGCTTTTGTTTCCTGTCCGCAATGCGGATCGAAACATCTGCGCTTCTCCAAGGTACGCGGCGTCCGCGCAAGGCTCCGCGGCATCCTTGGGATTCTTCCGTTCCGCTGCCGGCAATGTGAACATCGCTTCGATTCACCAATCTGGAACCTTTCCGCATTCCGCTACGCCCGCTGTCCCAAGTGTCTCCGCATGGAATTGAGCACCTGGTCCGAACAGTATTACCATCCCCCAACTTCGACCGTGGTGAAGCTGCGTCTCGGCGCCACTCCCTATCGCTGCGAATTCTGCCGGTGCAATTTCGCCAGCTTCCGCGCCTGCAAGGAGCGATTCTCCTGGCGCCGCCGGCGGCAGCAGGCGCAGCAGAACGAGTCGTCGGGTTCTTGAGTCGGGTCCGGCGCATCCAACTTCACGCGGTATAGTTCTAAGAAGGCTCGGACCTATCTGCCGAGCCGCGACTGTCAGGGGGCGGTCTTTACCACGAACTGTGCCCGGTAGATCCCTAGGCAATTACGAGATCGTCGACAAGCTCGGCGAAGGCGGAATGGGCGAGGTTTGGCGGGCCCGCGATGAGCGGCTGCACCGCATGGTCGCCATTAAGATCCTGCCGCCGGATGTGGCCGGCGATCCTTCCCGGCGCGCGCGATTCGAGCTGGAAGCCCGCGCGCTTGCCGCGCTGAATCATCCAAACGTCGTCGCCGTCTATGACGTGGGTCAAGACGACGGGCGCGCCTACATCGTCTCCGAGTTGGTGGAAGGCGAATCGCTGCGCGCGCTGCTGGACCGAGGTCCGCTGCCGGTTCGCAAAGCCATCGAGATCGCCGTGCAGATGGCCGAGGGCATGGCCGCCGCGCACGCGCTGGGCATCGTGCATCGCGACCTCAAACCCGAAAATGTCATGCTGACGCGCGGCGGCCAGGTGAAGCTTCTGGATTTCGGCTTGGCGAAACAGAGCGCGGAAATCGCCGGCGAAAACACCACCACCATGGCCCTTTCGCAACCGGGGACCGTGTTGGGCACGGCCGGCTACATGTCGCCCGAGCAGGTGCGCGCGGAGCCTGTTGATGCGCGTTCGGACATCTTCAGCTTCGGCTGCGTGCTCTACGAAACCATCGCCGGAAAGCGCGCGTTCCAGGCCGCGACCGGCGTGGAAACCATGCACGCCATTTTGAACACCGAGCCGCAAGGGTTCGAAATCGAGCAAGCCAAAATGCCGCCGGCGCTCGCCACCATCGTGCGGCGTTGTCTTGAAAAGCAAAAAGAACAGCGCTTCCAATCCGCGGCCGACCTGGCGTTCGCGCTGCGTTCCATCACCAACACCAGCGCTTCCGGCGTGCAGTCCGCGGTCGCCCATCAGCCCCGTAAACGTTGGCTCTGGCCCCTGGTGGCAAGTCTTTCAGCGGCCGCATTGCTGTTCGCCGGATTCTTTCTGCGCGATCGAACATTGCACCGCGGCCAGCCCCAATTCCAGCGCATTACGTTTCGCAAGGGCTACGTCCATCAAGCGCGATTCACCGCGGATGGACGCAACATTATTTACTCGGCGAGCTGGGACGGCGGCCCCGGCCGGATTTATTTCGCAATTCCGGGCAGCCCCGATTCGCGCGATCTCGGAATGCCCGAGAACAGCGGACTCGCCTCGATCTCATCCAAGCAGGACGTCGCGTTTTTCTCGAGCCCCTATGGCGACGGCGGTACGTCCACGTTGTACACCAGTTCCATTTCCGGTGGACAGCCCCGGCCGGTATTGGAGGGAGTGCTGCAAGCCGACTGGGCGCCCGATGGATCTTCCATGGCCGTGCTGCGCCGCGTGAATGGCGTGGCGCGGTTGGAATATCCGATCGGACACGTGCTGGTCGACAAGATCGACTGGCCTCTTTGGCTGCTGCGAATCTCCCCGGACGGCGAACGTGTCGCCTATGCCAGGCATGGCGGTGGAACGGCAGTTCGACTGATCGTCGTGGACAAAAATGGAAAACAGAATCCCCTGGGATTGGTTTCGGGACAGAATTCCACCGGCGAAGATTCAACGTTGGTATGGAGTCCGAAGGGCGACGAGATCTGGTTCCGGTCCTTCGACTCCAGCGAGCCGGGCATCGTCTACGCGGTCAACATGCAAGGACACAAGCGCATCGCATTGGCCCTTCCCTCGCGCGCGAAGTTCTATGACATCTCCTCCAGCGGCGACGCGCTTTTGAGCACCGGCGCCGTGCAACTTGGAATTTTGGGCAAAGCGCCGGGCGATGCGGCGGAGCGCGATCTCTCCTGTCTGGACTCCGGCCGGGTCGCCGGAATTTCCAACGACGGGCGCGTCATCGTGGCGAATATCGTCGGCGAAAGCGCTAC
>DATDHK010000466.1:0-2653 GCA_036521635.1 Bryobacteraceae bacterium
GAACAGTCGTGTTCCAACTGAAGGAGTTCGGAGCTGGATTTACAGTCGGAGCGATGACCGGAGGCGTAGTGTCACCGGCCGCATTGGTCACTACCAATTGAGTGGGGAAGCCCAGGGCGATAACGTCGGCCGTCGCCAGATTGACGCTATTCCCGGCGGCATCCGACAGGAACACAAGATTCACTGTCCACGTGCCGTTCTCACTCCCTTTCGGGAATGTGGCGGTCGCCGTGCCGGTTTTGGATGTGGCCGCCGCAAAGGTATCCGATGCCGTTTGCGTGGTGGCGCCGGATGGGCTGAGAAAAACCGCTTGAACAGTTGTGGCGCCGGACAGATCGTCCGTCACCTGATAATTCATAGTCACCGTGGCGGGGAATCCTGTCACGTTGATCGAAGTTGGTGTGAAGCCGAAGGCGGTCAGCGTGGGAGCCGTCGTATCGCTGGTCGACGTCACCGCAAGTGTTGTCGGGAATCCCCTCGCTTGCAGGTCCGGCGTGCCCAGCACCAAAGTGTTGCCGGCGGCGTCGGACACGAAGACGGCGCTTACCGTCCAAGTGCCCGCTTCGCTGAGCCGTGGGAAGGTAAGGGCCACCGAATCCGTCACTGTCGTATTCGGCGTAAAGCTCTTGGTAGCCGTTTGGCTCGCATTGCCCGAGGGACTTACCAGGACCACTTGGAAGAAATTGACTCCGGCCAGATCGTCCGTAAGGGTGAAGTTGACCGTGACGCCGGCGGACGCGGCCGTGGTGTCGATGGTCGCGGGCGTCAAAGTGAACGCAGTGATGTTCGGCGGCGTCGTATCGGCGGTTGACGAGACCGAGAGGGCGGTGGTAAAACCGGCCGCCGCAAGGCCGTTGCTATCGAGGAACAGCGTGTTGCCGGCCGTATCTTGGAGAAACACGTACGCCACATTCCAGGTTCCCGAAGTGCTGAATCTCGGGAAACTGAGGGCCACCGAGTCGGTGATAGAGCCGCTGGCCGGGCTAAAACTCTTGGACGCCCGCGGACCAAAACCGCCGAAGGGATCCGCGAAAGCGGTTTCAAAGTACGAAATCCCCGCGCTCGAGTCCGTTAACGAAAAGTTCATGGTGACGCCGGCCGGGCCGGCACTAGTATTGATCGCCGCCGGCGTGAAGCTCAAGGCGGATATAGCCGGTTGCGCGAGTCCAACGCCCGGCAGGGCCATCAATATCAAAAGAGCCAACAGGCCAGAATTCTTAACAGACCAAGTCCCGGTTATCATGACAGTATTCTCCTAATAGCATTAAACATTGAGCAAATTGAGACAAAACACAACTCCTAAGGTCTGCCCGCCTCTTAAAGAGAGGCGGGCAGATGGGAGGAACCGCGCAAGAAGGAAGGTTGCTAGATTTTGGTAATCGCCGGACCGTTGGTCGCGCCGATCGCGCCGTTCAAGGTTGACGTGTTGTCGTTGCCGGTCGAGATTATGCCACCGTTGGTGTTGTAGACCGGGCTACTTCCAATGATAACGTTGCCGGAAACACCCACTTGGCCTCCAGCAATGCTTTGGATGGCGGCGGTGTTGGTTGAAAGAGTGTTATTGGTGACGGACACAGTCGAGCCGCCGCCCCCGTTGTTGTTGATGGCAGTTCCCGTGGCGAAGATGGTTGAACCGTGGATGTTGACGTGAGAGGCATTCCCCGCGGCAATTCCGTTTGTTCCGTTCCAGATTGTGACATGATCGTAGTCGCCGATCGCCAAACCACCGGAAGTGCTGGTCGTAATACCGCCGGCAGCGCAATCGTGAATCTGCGTATCTTTGACCGTTAGAATTACAGTCGCACTCGCGGAAACGCTAATTCCGCTGCCGCTGCAGTTATAGATGTTCATGTCAAGGATATGCACTGCTCCTGCCGAGGTAATCGAGACGCCGTTTGTCGCTCCCGAGATTCCGTTGATATTCAGGCTTCGAAGATTCACTACGCCCGTTCCCGCACTGATGTTGATGCCATTGCCCGCGCCGGCCAGAATCCCGCCGGGGCCCGAATCGCAGTCGATGGTGATCGCCTTGGTAATGGTCACCTGCCCGAATCCGCCTTCATCGAGGCAATCGATTTCGCCGCCGACGGCGGTCTTCGAGATCGCGCCCGCAAAAGTCTTGCAGGGAGCAGTCCGGCTGCAGGGGTTGGCGTCGTCGCCGACTCCCGACACCCAAGTACGCGTGGCCTGAGCGTTGGCCATAGAGGCGAACCCAAGGGCTAGTAGCGCGAGCCCCAACAGATTCGAAGTCAGATTTTTCATATTATTTATCTCCTTTTTGTTTTGACAAACTATACTAGGCCCTTGCATGCATGTCAGCGATGCGCACCCGTGAGCCGGTTTTTCAAACTTGCTAAATAGGCCGAGACCGAATTGTACACCCGGACCGGGACCGTTGTCAACGAGTAGAGTCACCAATATGACTGTACCGGCTTGAGCCTTATACCTTTCATAGATTCAATAACTTGATTCCGAGCCGCGGCCGGAAGGGAGCGGTCCCCCAAGTGGAAAGATCAAACCGCAATCTATGCTATTCTCGACCTGTTCCTCAAAGCTGGAGACCGGGCGTTTTATGAGAGAGAAACTGGTGATATGGGGCGCCGGGAGCACGGCGATGATCGTGGCCGACACCATTCGGTTGCAGGACCAGTAT
>DATDHK010000467.1:0-1607 GCA_036521635.1 Bryobacteraceae bacterium
AATCTTCGAGAGCGAATTGTAACTGTGCACCAGCAGCGGACCTAGGAGCGGAATTATCGTTCCCGCAATCTCGCCGGCCGACGTGAATGGCGCTTCCAGAATAAGACCGGCGCAAGGGCGGCGCGACGCCAAGTCCACCGCGACCGCCGACCCCAACGATTCGCCATGCAGGACGATTTGCCCGGTGCGGTACCCCTTTCCGAGCAGGTGCACGAAAGCCGTCTCGCTATCGATGTACAAACCCTTCTCCGCCGGCCAGCCCGCGCTCTTGCCGAAGCCGCGATAGTCCGGGATCAGGACCGAAGACCCGGCCGCCACGATTTCGCGAATTGCGCCAAAGCGGTCCGTGACGTTGCCGGCATTGCCGTGCAGATAGAGAGTGACCAGCCCCGCCCCTTCACGATGAACCCACCAGGCGTGCAGCCGAACATGATCGGGCGTATCGAGCCACACATCCTCCGCTGCCAATTGTCCCTGCACATTCCATGAACCTTCCGGATACTTCGACGGATAATAGACAGCTCGATTTGCCAGAAAATACAAGCCGCCCGATACGGTCGCAACTAGAATAGGCCAGGCGATATAGTTCGGGACGTGCAGCACGATGTAAGTTTACAACCGCCGTGTACCATCAAAATATGGGAACTTCTTGCGCCTGGGACGCCGAACGCTACGAAGGCAACCACTCCTACGTCTGGCAATTCGCCGCGGGCTTGATAGATGTGCTGGCGCCGCGCCAAGGCGAGCGGATTCTGGATGTCGGCTGCGGCACCGGACAACTAACCGCGGAAATCGCCAACCGTGGAGCGCATGTTGTGGGCCTGGATAGTTCAACCAACATGCTTGGCCAAGCGCGGCAAAATTATCCCGGCCAGAAGTTCGTTCTGGCGGACGCCACCAACTTCCGCTTTCCCGAACGGTTCGATGCGGTGTTCTCCAATGCCGCCCTGCATTGGGTGAAAAATGCGGAAGCGGCCGTCGAGTCCATCGCACTGGCGCTCCGTCCCGGCGGACGATTTGTGGCCGAATTCGGAGGCAAAGGAAATATCGCGTCGATCATGTCGGCGCTCGGCGCCGTGTTCGGAGCGGAAGCGGAGGAGCGTTGTCCTTGGCTTTATCCCAGCATCGGAGAATATGCGCCGCTGCTCGAGCGGCATCGCCTGGAAGTGCGCGAGGCCAGCCTCTTCGCCCGTCCGACGCCAGTGGAAGGCGAGGACGGAATGGAAAATTGGCTGCGGATGTTTTGTGGCGGATACTTCGAGGGCCTCGGCGCGGAACGCACCAAGGAAAAAATTAACGAGATCGTTGCGATCCTGCGGCCCGGCCGTTTTCGCGACGGCGTCTGGACTTTAGACTACCGGCGCCTGCGCGTGGCGGCCGTGAAAATCTAGCCGCGCCGAAGTTCGTCCTTCAAATCCTTAATAACCTGGTCGCTGTTACCGTCCGTCAAATCGCGCTCGAGCCTTCGCAACGCCATGCCGACTATATCGCGGTGGTGCAGCTTCGACCCGATGCCTTCGTTCTCGCTGAGCCTCCGCCACAAGTCGTGCAAACGGTCCAAGTCTTCCGGCCACAGCCGGGGCGGATGCGGGCCGAGATTGACGTAC
>DATDHK010000468.1:0-21606 GCA_036521635.1 Bryobacteraceae bacterium
AAAACTCGCAACTGCTCCGCCGGATCGCCAGCATTCGGCGGCAGTTGGCCAGTGAGCTCGGCTACATCCTTCCACCCGTGCGCGTCACCGACAACCTGACGCTGAAGGCCCGTGAATACGTGATTTCGATCAAGGGCGTCGAACTGACGCGCTTCGAACTGGTGCATGGATGCGAGTTGGCCATCCGCGCCGGCGAAAAGGCGGAAGCGGTGGACGGGATACCGGCGCATGAACCGGCATTCGGAATTCCCGCCCTGTGGGTGGCGCCTGAAAATGTGGACAGCGCACGCAAAGCCGGTTACACGATCGTCGATACAGTCAGCATTCTTGGCACACATTTGGCGGAGCTGGCCCGGCGCTATGCGCACGAATTGTTCTCGCGCCAGGACGCCAAAAAACTGCTTGATCGGGTTGCCGAAGAGAATCCGAAGCTTGTCGAGGATTTGGCGCCCAAATTGCTTCCCTTAGCAGTGGTGCAAAAAGTTCTTCAAAATCTGCTGCGGGAGCGAGTGTCGATCCGGGATGCGGCGAGTATTCTCGAGGCCCTGGGCGAAGCCGCGCCCATCACCAAGAATACGATTCTGCTTACCGAATATGTCCGGCAGGCGATCCGGCGCCAAGTGGTGAAGCCTCTGCTCGATCAAACCGGCGACTTGATGGCGCACTTCCTGGACCCGGTCCTCGAGCAGTCTATCGAATCGGCTGTGGAGCATACGGAGAATTCCAGCCACTTGAATCTATCACCGCAGCGCGTCCGGGATATCCAGGAGCGAATTAAGAAATGCTGCGGATCTCCGGAGGTCCAAGCGGTGCTGCTCACCAGCTCCGGATCGCGGTATTTTGTGCGGCAAATAACTGAAAGCACGTCGCCGAATTTGACGGTGCTCTCGCATAACGAAATGCCGCCCGGCAATAGAATCGTATCGCTCGGCACGGTGACATAGAGGAATAGCCATGAAATTGAAATCGTACTTCGCGGACACAATCGAGGAAGCCATCGGCCTGGCGCGGCGTGAGATGGGACCAGACGCGATGCTCGTCAATTCCAAGCGCAGCAACGCCGAGGCCCGGCATCTGGGGGCTTACGAAGTTGTTTGCGCCGTTGAAATCGAGCCGCCAATTGCCGGGCGGGACAAAGCCCGCGGCCTGTCTGGTTCCGCGCCCGCGCCCATCGACAAACTTTCGCAAGACGTCTCGGAAATCAAACACCAGATGGAACGTCTGGCCTTGACGCTGGCCCGCTCGAGTGCGGGAATGGCCGGGATCGCATCCGACCCGGAACTCGCCAACGCTTTCGCCACCCTGACCGCGGCCGAAGTGGATGCCGATCTCGCCTATGACCTGATCGGAAAGATCGGCTCGCCGTTCCGGCCGGAAGCGTTAAGAGATGAACTCGGCCGGCTGCTGACGGTAGACGCCGGAATTAGCCGAACCGGAAGACATGCCAGGACGGTCGCGCTGGTTGGACCGCCTGGGTCAGGCAAGACTACCACCCTCGTCAAGTTGGCCGTGCAGTACGGCGTGGCGGCCCGAAACGCCACCCAAATCTTGACCGTGGACACGCTGCGGGTCGGCGCGTCGGATCAATTGCGGTCTTATGCGGCCATTCTCGGAGTTGGTTTCCAGGTGCTCGAAACAACCACGGCCTTGGCGCGAGTCCTGGACGAGCATCATCAAAGAGATCTGGTCCTTATCGATACTCCTGGCTTGGCCGCGAATGAGTTGGAAGGGTTCGAAGACCTCGCGGACTTCCTGTCTACGCATCCAGGAATAGATACACATCTGGTACTCCCGGCTTCCATGCGAACCGGCGACTTGAAGCGCGTGGCCGGCCAATATGAAATCTTCAAGCCGGCCAAATTGCTGTTTACCCGGCTCGACGAGACTGAAACGTTCGGTCCCATATTGAGCCACAGTGTCCGGTCGGGAAAGCCGCTGTCATTCTTTACCCGAGGCCAGCGAATTCCCGAGGACCTGGAGGAGGCCACCAAGGATTCGATCCTCGATCTGGTTCTGAAGCCGGAACTATTCTCAGCGCGGCGTTTTGGCGCGGCGGCCGCATGAGAGCGCCAACGCTGGCGAAAGAGTCTCCCAAGGCGCTGCGGAACTATCAAACTCAAGACCACGCGGCGGACGAGCGTGAGCGCCTGATTCTCGAACACTTGCCTCAAGTCCGGCTGATCGCCCGGCGAATTCATGAAAGATTGCCGGAGAGCGTCAACCTGGACGACCTGGTTTCAACCGGAACGCTGGGGCTGATCGCCGCCATCGACCGCTTCGATTCCAGCCACAACGTCAAGTTGAAAACTTACGCCGAGTACAAGATCCGGGGCGCGATTCTCGACAGCCTTCGAGGATTGGATTGGGCGCCGCGGCAGCAGCGTAAACGATCGAAGCAGATTGAGGCCGCGATCTCGGTGGCGGAGCAACGCCTGCATCGCGCTCCAACGGAGGACGAGATTGCATTGCAACTGGACTTAACGCTCGCCGAATATCACGAATGGCTGGTGGATATTCGCGGCGTCAACCTGGGTAGTCTGGAAGCGGCGTCTCCCGAAGATGAAGGCCGCAATCTGCTGCAATACGTCTCCGACGACGAGGAGAACTGGCCTTCGCGTTTGCTCGAAAGATCGGAACTGCAAAGACTGCTTGCGGACGCCATCGACAAGATGCCGCGCACGGAACGGACGGTCATCAGCCTGTATTATCACGAAGAGCTCACCCTGCGGGAGATATCGAAGATCGTGAGTCTGCACGAGTCGCGGGTCTCGCAACTAAAGTCGCAGGCCATCCTGCGGCTGCGCTCCTACATGGAAAAGCGCTGGCCGGTGGAGCGGGGCCTCTAGCCGTGCCGGAAAACAATGCGTCTCAGGCGGCCGTCTGGTTGGCCGAAGAATGCGCCCGGCAACTGACGCAGGTTCTCGAAGCCATGACCGGCGAGGAACCTTCGGTTTCTTTTTCCGGGCAGGAGATCAAAGACGATACCGCTCAAAGTGAAATGCTCTGGTGGGAACAGACCTTCAATATCGCGGCCGGCGCTCCCATCTGGGCCGGGGCCGCGGCACGGAGCTGGCGGGAGATCGGAAATCGCGTGCTGCGAAGCGCGGGCGTCGAGGACGGCGATCCCGAAAACATCCGCAGCACTTATCTCGAAATCGTACGGCAGGCCCTGTCGGGCTTGCTTGGAGCGCTATCGGCGCGCTCCGGCAGCAAGGCCGCCTGCCTGGAAGGCAAGGCCAGCCCGCCTCCCGCATCGAGCGGCGCCAGCGCCTTTTCCTTCGAGATCAAAATTGGAGAGTTGACGCTCCAGCTCCTTGTCCTTTTCAGTCAGGCGCTGGTGAACGTCCAGGAAGACCTTCCCGCGGAGCCGGCCGCGGAATCAAGCACTAACTTGGCGACTGCAATTCCAACCGCCGCGCCTGGAGTGAAACCCGGCTCGATGGAGCTCCTCCTGGATGTCGAGCTGCCCGTCAGCGTTTCGTTCGGCCGGGCTCATCTTCCATTGAAAGACGTCATCAAACTAACCTGCGGGTCCATCGTTGAACTGAATCGCTCGGTATCGGAGCCGGTGGACGTGATCGTCAACAATTGCATAATCGCCCGCGGCGAAGTCGTGGTAGTGGAGGGAAATTTCGGGATCCGGATAAAGCAGGTGATCAGCCGGCAGGAGCGGCTCAGGACGCTGTACTAAACGCTATGCTGGAACGCTATCTACTATCGCTCGGGCCGTACGCTTTTCAAGCCGCGGGCACGCTGGCGTGCCTCTTCATCTTTCTTACCCTCAAGCAAGAGATCCGGCGCCTGAAATCGCGGCTGGACCGGCAGCAAGCCGACGAAGCCACCGCAACCCGGGATCTCAAGCTCAGACTCGAGGAAATTACCCTTCGGCTCCGCGACTCCGAGGACCGGGCGGGCGTACTGGTGGCTCCCGAGGCGCCCCGGTCCGGTCTCAATCTCACCAAGAGGTCTCAGGCGATTCGCATGTCGCGCAGAGGTGAGCGCGCTGAAAACATCGCGGCGTCCTTAAGTCTGCCGCGTGGGGAGGTGGATCTGCTGTTAAAGGTCAACGCGTTGACCGTCAACAGCACTACATTCTGACGCCGCCGCGAACCACCCGAACGCGCGACGGCCCGGATTTCTCGGACCGGCCGTCCTCAATGGTCACCGTGACACTGGTCTCGTGACGGTCCCGGCTCAACTCCACCGGGAACGACTTCTTGGAACTCGCCGACCGGATGGCGCTCACCAGCTCGTTGGGCGTCGTAACCTTGGACCCATCCACCTTCGTGATCACATCCCCGGCCTTGATGCCCGCCCTCTCGGCCGCTGTGTCCTTCACGACGGACCGAACCAGCACGCCCTCCTTGACGCCAAAGTACGTCGCCAATTGCGTCGAGAGAGATTCCGTTTCGACGCCCAGCATCGGGCTGCGCCACGTCGTGAAGACCTGGGGCATGTCGGGCATGTGGATTTCAGGCATATCGAATCCGGGGAACATGTCCTTCATATTTCCGCTGTAGGCCTTGATCTTCCGCGTCGCCGTGGTCGCGGCAATGGTCTGCGTGGCCCCGTTGCGGCTGATCAGCAATTTCACTTCGCGGCCCGACGGAGTTTCCCGCACCAGCCGTCCGAATTGCTCCATGCCCTCCACCCGCTGGCCGTTGTATTCCAAGACCACGTCGTCGGCCTTCAACCCGGCCTTCTCGGCGGGGCTGCCCTCTTCCACGCGCGTGATTTCCACGCCGGCCGCTTCCCGGAGCTTCAACTCCTTCGCCCGCTCGGCGCCGATCTCAGCCAGATTCACACCCAGATAAGTTCCGCCTACCAGCGTGCCGCTCTTGAATTCGTAAACCTGCGGCGATTGAAACGCCTGGAAAAACTCCTGCCCTTGCGGAGTTTGAAACGGATCGAAGGACTGCGCACCCAGTCCCGCCGCGAATACCACCGCGCACGAAATAAATCTCTTCATAAAATCACCTCTTAGTTTACTTTTGACGGCGCAAATAAATTGTGCCGCCGATCACGTTGATGTGCAAAACCGGGCCGCCCCCATTGAGAGCGCCTTCGGCCACCACCGGGCTCATCCCCGCCTGGCTGACCTGCCTGGCCCGAATCTCCGGAAAATCGGAAATAATTCTGCCCATCGAACCGGCCGATTCATTCCTGGCCAAAACCGTCAACGGAAGATTTGACGAAATGAATACGGTTATGTCACCTGAGTTCGTGCTCAACGTGGAATCTAAAATCCGGTTGCCGGAAAGCAGTTCGGCCAGAATGCTGCCCATGGCGGTGGACGCCCGCAACGCGCCTCCCACATTCCGCAGGCGAATGGCCCCGCCCGACGAATCGCAATGAACGCCGTTGGCCGCATTCACTTGAATCGCTCCGCCCGAGCTCTCCGCCGTCACGGTCCCGCCGGCCTGCTGGACGTCGATCAATCCCGCGGCCGTCCGGGCAAACACCGTGCCCGACGCACGCTCAATTTTGATGTTGCCGCCGGCAGTCGCCGCATGCACCGCGCCCAAAACCTGATGGACGAAGATCTCGCCGCCGGCCGTCTCAAACCAGGATTCTCCACCGGCGCTCTGCACACGAATCACACCGGCGCCCGAATAGCATTTCAGCGGACCGCCGATGGCGCCAACCAGAATATCGCCGCCGCCCGTTCTCAACTGAGCCCGGCCTTTGATTCCTTCCACGGTGATCTGTCCACCGGCGGACCGCGCTTCCAATTCGCCATCCAGATCCGACGCCTGTACATTTCCAGCGCGCGTTTCGATCCACATCCGCAGCAAAGCGCGCGGCACCGACATCGACAACTCGGGCGCTTCCGCGATATTCTTCGGGGGCATTACGGTCAAGCGCACCCAATCGCCCTGCGTGCGCGTCTTCACCTCAAACTGGCGCAGCAGCATTCCCGCTTCGCGCGCATTGCGCGCCTGCACTCGCACCTTCAGTTTGTAAGCCGCCCGGTTGCTGTTGTCGCCTTGCAGCACGACGTTGCCGATCGTGTCCAGCCGAAACCGCTGCATGGGCACGGTGCTCGCGACGCCGTTGATGGTGCGTACCCAGTAGCGTCCTTCGCGAGTGATTGGGGAATCGCCTTGAGCGCGCACGCCAGAAGGGACGCCGAGAACAAGCACAAGCGAAATGGAAAAAAACTGCTTCATTGTTAAAAGGTTTTCTAGTACGTTTCCACCGATGCGTTCATATCGTGCAACGCACGCTGGCATCGCATCCGTATATATCCGTTATCTTCCTTCACCATCAATTCCTGCAAAACTCCAACCATGGAATCCGAGTGATGCTGGATCAGCAAATCGATCACCTGCGTCCGCACTCCCGGATTGTCGTCCCGCAGCAAAACCTGCGCCAGCACCTGGCGCGTCTGCGGATCGTTCGCGAAATCTTTCAGGCCATCCAACGCCTTCAGCCGGACACCCGCATTGGAATCGTGCTGCACCGCATAAAGCAACGCGCTCCGCACCTCGGCCGACTGCGGCTTGCTCTTCAACAACTCGACCGACTCTACCCGCAGCCCGGCATCGGACGGATCTTTCGCGGCCGTCAGCAACAGCCGCTGGATGGATTGATCCTCAAGGTTGCCGGACAAAACCCGTTGCCTGGTTTCATCCACCACAATTTGAACCCGCCCCGACCCGGTGGGCTCAACATAACGAACGCGCGACGAAGCCGGTTCCCCCAAAACGCCCGCGGAGCGCCACGGGCCGCCCAGCGAAGACGGAGCGACACGCGCCACAAAGAACCCGATCGCCAGCATGGCCACCGCGCCCAGCGGCTGCATGATTCCCGGCGCGAAATGAAATTGAATGGAAAACCCTTGCAGGATTTTGTCCCAGAAATGTTTGCGTTCCGGCGCCGCGTTCGACAACCGGCCACGCAATTCCGCGCGGCACTGGTCCAACAACTCCTGAGTGGGAGCTGCCTCGGCGCCGTCCAGCGCTTTGAACATGGCCCGCTCGCGCTCCAGCACGCCACGGCACGAAACGCACTCGTCGATGTGCATCTCCAGCCGTTCCTCTTCGTCGAAAGAAAACTCGCCGTACAGAAACAGCGGCAGTGTCTTTTTCACTTCTTCACATTTCATACGAAGTCTCCTAAAGCCGCGCGCATCTTTTGCGTGGCCCGGAAGAGGCAGTTTTTCGCGGCCTCTTCGGAGGTGCCCAGCATGTCCCCGATGGTCCGGAGACGCAGTCCCTGGTAGTGCCTCATCTCAAATACCGCACGCTCGCGCGGCGTCAACCCGCCCAACACTTCCTGAATTTTTTTCCCCAACTGACGGCTGATCAGTTGACGCTGCGGATTGCCGTCCGCACGCCCTTCTTCCACCGTGTCCATGCGATCCAAAAATCCCTCGCTGGTTTCCACCACCGTATTTTCCTCGCGCCGCACTCTACGCTTGCGCAACGCATCCAGGCACAGATTAGTCACAATCCGATACAACCAGGTATGAAAGCTGCAATCGAACCGGAAGCTGTGCAGATTTTTGTACACCCGCAGAAACGCTTCCTGATAAATATCGTTGGCGTCTTCGGGCGACCGAAGCAGGTTCAAGGCCAGCCTGAGAACGTTCTGATCGTACAGGCGCACCAATTGCTCGAACGCGCGCTGATCGCCTCGTTGCGCCGCCCGAATCAGTTCGGGTTCGTCCATTCTATGGGCCGCCTGAGCGGCTGTCGCCTGCAACACTATGATAGACGGGCTATAAAGAAAAACGTCACGCCACTGAAACGGGCGTCAGCCCGCCAGCTCGACTTCGATTTTCTTGTTTGCCTGGTCTAACTTAACGATGCGGAAGCTACGGATTTGACCGGCGCGGGCGGCCTCGGGCCGTGAGGATTTCGAGGACGAAGCGCCCTGTTTCCACTTGGCCGATAGCATGGCGGTGAGCGACGAAAGATCGGCTGCCCGCGACGGTTCTGGCGCGGCGGCCGGTTCGCCAGTTTCATCGGGAAAACGGCAATGCGCGAACACGCCTTCGCCGAGTTCCACCTTCCCATGCCCGGCGTCGACGATCCGGCCGGTTACTGTTTCGCCCTGCTGGTGTTCACCGATGTACTCATCCACCGTGGTCGGCTGCAGTTGCTTCATGCCCAGTTTGATGCGGCGGCGTTCGCGGTCGAGCTCAAGCACGGCGGCGCGCACTGTCTGTCCAGCCTTGACCGCTTCGCTGGGATGATTCAGACGCTTCTCATTGGTGATGTCCGAAATGTGGATCATGCCCTCAATGCCGTCGCCGAGGTCCACGAAACATCCGAAGTTGGTGACGCTCGTAACCGGCCCTTCCACCACCGCGCCCGGCGCATACTTCTTCAATGCTTCTTCCCACGGATCGCCGAGCGCCTGCTTGAGCCCCAGTGAAATCCGATGTTCGGCGGCGTTGATTCCGAGGATCACCGCTTCCACCATCTCACCGGGCTTGAGAACATCGCTGGGCCGCTTGATCTTTTTCGACCAGGACATTTCCGATACGTGAATCAGTCCGTCCACGCCGGGTGAAAGTTCGATGAAGGCTCCGAAATCGGTAAGCCGCGAAACTTTACCTTGCACCCGCTCGCCCACCTGAAACCGCTCGGCCGCCTGCGTCCAGGGATCCGCCAGCAGTTGCTTCATGCCGAGCGAAATGCGGCGGCTCTCCGGCTGGATTTTCAGGATCTTCACTTCAACGGAATCGCCGGGCGAGACCACATCGGCCGGCTTGGCTACACGATTCCACGCCATGTCGGCGACGTGCAGCAATCCATCCACGCCGCCCAGGTCGACAAATGCGCCAAAGTCGGTGAGGCTGCGGATTGTGCCTCGCAACACCGAGCCTTCCGTGAGTTCGGAAAACCGCTTCTCTCGCGCCGCTTTTTCTTCGGTTTCCAGAATCACGCGGCGGTCGACAACGATATCCTCGTTAGCGGTATCCAGCTTGATGATGCGGCACTGAATTTCCTGGCCGACCAGTTTTTCCATTTCGACTTGATCTTTGGTTCCGCTGCGCGAAGCGGGTAGAAACGCCGGCGAACCAACATCCACGCGCATTCCGCCCTTGACCAGTTCTGTCACGACGCCGCCGATGGGAGTCTGTTCGGCGAATGCGCGCTCGAGCGCGCTCCAATCCTTGGGCCGCTCAACCTTGATTGTGGAAAGCGTGTAGGAGCCTTCGCCGTCGCTGCCGGTGATGTTGACTATTAACTTGTCGCCCCGGCCCACGGTAAGTTCGCCCTTGGCGTCGCGGAACAGATCGAGCGGAAGAACCCCGTCTATTTTCCGGCCGATGTCGACGAAGATCGAGTCGGCGGTAATGGACACAACCGTGCCCTGAATGGCTTGCCCGCGTGCGGGACCATGATGTTGTTGCTCGAACTCGGAGAGTATTTCCGCAAACGAATTCTCATCCGAATGAGTTGCAGGGGATGTCAGATTTTCCATGAGGACTGCGTGTATTCCATTGTGTCACAACGGGAACAATATTTGCTCTACTCAATTGATCCAATCCTCGCTCGAATCTTCTTCATCGTCTGTCTTCCCGGACATTAGTTGCGCCATTTCGATGGCCTCGTGGGCTGCCTCGGCGATTTCTTCGTCTCTTGACGCGGTGAGGCCGCCTAGGATCGCCTCCGCCTCGCCGGGACGAATGTTAGCGGCGGCATCCATTGCGGCCAGCAGCAAAGGCTTTGGCGTCCCGGCGTTCTCCACCAGCGAGACGATGTGAGACCAGGCCGCGTCGAACTCCCATTGGCCGGCTGCGCTCACTGCCTCGTACTGAATCTCAGGGTTGGCGCTCTTCAAGGATTCTAATATCTGACGATCGAAACCGCGAATCCAACGCATCGAGAACACAGCCGTCAGCATCCAGTCCTGGTCGCCGCTGGCATACGCGGAACTAATTGCGTTCTTGTGCCAGTCTTCGGGAGCGCGCACCGACGCCTCTAAAATTCGCCGCCGTACTTCCTTGGGTGTGCCGGGATCGAGGAAAAGCTCTTGGAGCAAGTCCTGGATGTTGCGAAACGTGCGCTCGGTAATGGGAGTATCGTCCGGATCGTCGAATTCATTGATGTAGGCATGTTCGAGCGCTGCTCCAAAGGAAATTGCCGCCCTGGCGCGCAGTTCCTCCGGCTCTTCGGCATTGCGTACGATCGCCATTAGAGCATCGGCCAAATCATCGCTGATAACGGTGAAATCGCCCGCTAGCCGGGCGGCGATGAGGCGGTCGCCTGCATTGGCCCGGCGATCGATCAAAGCGTTTCGAAATGTCCGCGCGGCGTCACTTGGCCACTCCCATGGAGGCGTGTCCAGCAGAGTCTTCAGGTCCATTTAATTCCTCGGCATGCCGTTCGATCATACTATCTAAAAAAGTGGGGATGGGGAAAGAATACGAGAACACAAGGAATACGAGGAACACGGGGAACACCGAAGCGATGAAGGAAGTTGGGCCGTCGAGCTAACATTACAGCGTGGAGCTTCGCGGTGGATTCTGGAAAGTGGTGCGGCCGCAGGACATTGTCTGGATACTGCTGTTTGCGGTTCTGGCGTTCTTCGGACCCGACCGCTCCAACGTTACCAGCAGCACTCTGTGCGGACTTGCGATCATGCAGGTCGCGGACCCAAGGATTGCTTTTTTTCGCACCCGGCGCGGCAGCATCGTTTCCTTTCTGATCAAACTTGCTCTCTGGTATGTGCTCATGGGTTGGACGGATGGAATCAAGAGCAGCTACTACTGGATCATGCTGCTGCCGGTGATGTCGGCCGCGACGTCCATGGGCTTGATCGGCGCCGTTTCCGGCACTGTGCTGGCTTGCAGCGCGTATCTTTCGTTCCTCATCTATCTCAAACCGGATCAATATATTCCCGCCGATCAGTTGCCCGAAATAGCCATGCGCCTGGCGACTTTTCCGATTGCCGGATTTCTCACCTATCAATTGCTGGAGGCCAACCGCATAGCCGCGCGCAAATACCAGACCGCCGCCGAGCAACTCGCCGAAGCGAACAAACATCTGCAGGAAGCCGAGGCGGCGGTTCGGCGATCCGAGCGGCTGGCGGCGCTGGGTCAGCTTTCCGCCGGGCTGGCGCATGAGTTACGAAATCCGCTGGGCACCATGAAAACCTCGGCCGAGATGTTGATGAAAAGCGTGGATGCCGGCAATGAGGTCGCGCGCGAGATGGCGGATTTTATTTCGAGCGAAGTCGACCGGACCAATTCGCTGGTCACCCGCTTCCTGGATTTCGCCCGTCCTTTAGCGCTAAGGTTGGAGAAGACCGACCTCGCGCAAGTGATCGATCAGTCGGTCTCCGACCTCGAAAAGCACTCGCCGCCCTTGGACGTGGCGATCTACAAAAATTACTCACCCGAAATTCCGCCGTTTTTCCTGGATGGTCAATTGATGGAACGGGTGTTTTACAATTTGCTGCTCAATGCCGCGCAAGTGAGTCCGCCCCGTGGCAGCATTACGGTGAAGACGCGACAGGTTGGCGATATGGTTGAAATTGCGGTGATCGATCGGGGGCCGGGCATCGATCCGAAAAATATGGAAAGCATTTTCAATCCCTTCTTCACCACAAAATCCAGTGGCGTGGGCCTCGGGCTCGCGATCGTCTCGAAGATCGTCGACGAGCATGGCGGATCGATTTCGGTGAACAGCGAACCGGGCGGCGGCAGCGTCTTTCGAGTCTACGTCCCATTCAGAGAGGACCTTGCATGAAGGCGACAGTTCTGGTTGTGGAAGACGAAGAAAAACTCCGGCGCGTGGTGGAGCTGCAGTTGAAGACCGCCGGGTTCGAAGTGGAGCAGGCCGGCAGCGCCGAGGACGCGATGAAATTCGCGGACCGCGCCGACGTCATCCTCACGGATTTGCGTCTTCCGGGCAGCAGCGGCCTGGAATTGCTGGCCAATCTTCGCCGCCAGGATTCGCATACGCCCGTCATCGTGATGACCGCGTTTGGAAGCATTGAAACCGCGGTGGAAGCCATGAAGGCGGGCGCGGTGGACTTCCTGCCCAAACCATTTTCACTCGATCATCTGATGACGGTGGTGAACAAGGCGCTCGAGCTGCGGACGTTGCGCGACGAAAATCGCGAGCTGCGCGAGCAGCTTGGGCAGCGCTACAAATTCGACAACATGGTCGGCCACAGCCCGGAAATGCAGGAGGTTTTCGCCACCATCACGCGAGTGGCCCCCACCCGCGCCACGGTCCTGCTGTGCGGCGAGAGCGGCGTTGGCAAAGATCTCATCGCGCGCGCGATTCACCATCATTCGCCTCGGGCCAATCATCCGTTTGTCAAAATCAATTGCACCGCGCTGCCCGAAAATCTCATGGAGAGCGAACTGTTCGGCTACGAAAAGGGCGCGTTCACCGGAGCCAACACGTCCAAGCCCGGCAAATTCGAACAGGCCGATACCGGCACTGTTTTTTTGGATGAGATCGGCGACGTGCCCGCAACCATCCAGGTGAAACTTCTGCGCATCCTGCAGGAACGCGAATTCGAGCGGCTGGGCAGCAACAAGACCAAGCACATCGACGTGCGGGTGTTGGCGGCCACCAACGTGGATTTGCGCGCCGCGCTGGAGCAAGGGACCTTTCGCGAGGACCTTTATTACCGGCTCAACGTGCTGCCCATCAACATTCCGCCGCTGCGTGAACGCAAGGAAGACATTCCGTATCTCGCAAGCTACTTCGTCAAAAAGCTGAGCAAAGATCTCAACAGTCCGGTGGAATCGATCTCCGATGCAGCGATTCAAAAGCTGCTCGAATATCATTGGCCGGGCAACGTGCGCGAACTCGAAAATGTTCTGGAACGAAGCATGGTGCTGGCCAGCGGCCCGATTCTGGAGGTCGGCGACATCAAGACCGACTCCGCGCCGAGGGTTCGCCACGCAGCCGCGGACAACTTCCTGCCGGAGGGAACGACTTTGGATGAGTACGAGCAATCGATCATCAAGGAGGCGCTGCATCGGGCGAATGGGAATAAGAGCCAGGCCGCGCGAATGCTGGGGTTGACGCGGAATGCGCTGCGGTACCGGCTGTCGCAGATGGGGATTGAATCGTAGGGAGGTGATCGGTGGTCCGTGGTTGGTGGTGGGCGCTAGCGCAGTGGCTTTAGTTTTTGACGCGATCGTGATTGGCGGGGGCGCTGCCGGATTGCTGTGCGCCATCGAAGCAGGCAAGCGCGGCCGTCGGGTGGCTGTCGTCGAGCATGCGGATCGCGCCGGCAAGAAGATTCTTATTTCGGGTGGCGGCCGTGCGAACTTCACCAACTTGTATTGCCGGCCGGAGAATTTCCTGTCCGCCAATCCGCATTTCGCCAAGTCGGCGCTGGCCCGTTATGGACCCGCGGATTTTATCAGGATGGTGGAGCGGCACAACATTCCGTACCACGAAAAGAAGTTGGGGCAACTGTTCTGCGACCGCTCCGCGCAGGACATTACTAACATGTTGGAGCGGGAATGCCGGCAGGCCGGCGTCAAAATCTTTCTGGGCACGCGTGTCAACGAAATCGTTAGGACCACCACTTTCGTGCTCCGCACCGCCAGCCAAGAGTTTCAAGCGCCGGCGGTAGTGATAGCAACCGGCGGCCTCTCCATTCCAAAAATGGGCGCGACTTCCTTCGGCTACGACATTGCGAGACAGTTCGGCTTGGCCATCCGCGAGTGCCGCCCGGCATTGGCGCCGATCGTGTTTACGGCCGAGGATCGCCGCCGCTATTGCGATCTGGCGGGCGTGTCTACGGAGGTGGTCGCCTCAGCCGGCAAGCATCGATTCCGTGAAAAGATGCTGATTACGCATCACGGCCTGAGCGGTCCGGCAATTCTGCAAATCTCGTCGTACTGGAAGCGGCCGGATCCTATCCTGATCGACCTTCTGCCCGATCGGGATTTGACGGTCGGAATTGGGCGGCGCGATTTGAATGCAATGCGATCCGCACTGAGAACGCATTTACCACAGCGCCTGGCGGACCGATGGCTGGATCTAAATCCTCCGCAAGGCTGGAATCAAGAGTCGCTGTTGGATTATGATCGCCGGTTGCATCGATGGGAGGTAACCCCCGCGGACACCGAAGGCTACGCAAAGGCCGAAGTGACGGCAGGCGGAGTCGATACCGATGAGCTCTCCGCGAAAACCATGGAAAGCCGCAAAGTGCCGGGGCTCTTTTTCATCGGTGAAGTGGTGGACGTGACCGGCCATTTGGGCGGCTTCAATTTCCAGTGGGCCTGGTCATCGGGATTCTGCGCGGCGCAAGCACTATAGAAAAGACCGCGGAGTTAAATTGTGGCGCGCGGCAACCACTCGAGGAACGCGGGGTGGGCCTTCCAGGCTATTGCCAATTCATTCGCACATACCTGGGCTTCCGACTCTTCGCCGGGCCGGTAAAGCTGCGGCAATTCCTTCGGCTGTTCCCGAACGCCCAAGATATAATCCCCTGCAAACGGATTGACCTTTCGCGCTCGCGCCAGAGCCGCTTTAGCTTCATCCAATGTTCCGGCAAGCCAGCGCTCCAAGACCCGCGCCCACGCAAACGATCCCATGATCCTTTCCTCATCCGGAAAGCGCGACATTAAACGGGCGGCCGCCTCCTTCTGTCCCGTGGCGAGATACAAGCCGAGTAGCGGATACCGCATTCCTTGATTGTCGTTGGGATTCAGTTCCACCATTCGCTCGAAAACCACGGCGGCTTCCTCGAGCTTGCCCGCTTCCGCCAGCAACTCGCCCAGATGTTGTTTCGCCCGCATGTATGGCCGCGTGGGCACATCCCAAAAGTGGCCGGTGTGCTCCTCAAAAAAACCCGCTCCGAAATTTCCCTCGGCTTTGTCCACCACCTCCCGCATCAGCAGGATGCGGTTGTCCAGTTCCATAGGAATTAGAGACACCATCAAACGTTGCGCGTCCGTGCAATCGGGATCCAATTTTTGAGCCTCATGAGCCAACCGCATCGCTTCGACGATGTCGTCCGTTTCCAATGCATCGTAGGCCAATTCTTGAGCGCGCCATTTTGGGTCATCTTGCTTCCATGCTCCCGCCAGTTCGGCAAGACGGTCTCCGCCGGTCAATTCCGCGAGACGATCGTTGATCTCATCGGTGCTGTTGAAATTCTGACCCTCCAGCAGTGCCTGAACCGACCGCAGCGCCCGCTCGGTAGCGAAAGGATGCTCCGTCATTATTGGAACCGGCGCCGCCGGCGTACCTGCGCGCCCGGCATGTTTCTCGCGGCGGATGCGGTCGCGGCGCTGCTTGGCTTTTTGAAGATCCTTGCGATGCTTGCTCATGAAATCGCCAGTATAACGCCACTGGCCGCGAGAATGACACCGGATTCGTATATACTGGACGCATCTGGCATTCTTGACCGGAATGGTTTTTGGGGATGGTGTATGAAGTATTGTTTCTTCTGTTTCCTTTCCGCCTTTGGAGTACTTGGCTTGTCGGGGCAGGACGCCTCTTCCAGTGTCTCGGGCTCGAACTGCACTTTCCAAGCCGCTCCCGACAAATTTCTCGCCGCTGAGGCGCGCGCACGCCTGGCTGTCCATCAACGCGCGCAGCAATTCCAAAAGTCCGCCGCCGTCGCCGGGAATAGCGCCGCTGCCCCTATTGCGCGCCGCAATCTAATCGACGACGAGATCTTCGACAAGCTGGCGAACATGAAAGTGCAGCCGGCGCGTCTCACCACCGACGAAGAATTTTTCCGCCGAATTAGTCTCGATCTCACCGGACGAATTCCCGCCGCCGGCGACATACAGGAATTTGCCGCGAACACCGATCCGGGCAAGCGCGACGCCGTCATCGAGAAACTTCTCTATTCGCCGGAATTCAACGACAAGTGGACCATGTGGCTGGGCGACCTTTTGGTGAACAACGTCTCGCAAGTGACCGCGGCGACGAACCGTCAGATCGATGGACGCAATCAGTTTTACCGCTACCTCTATTGGTCCGTGGCGGGCTGGACCTCTCTTCGCGCGATTGCCTGGGACGCCATCACGATGATCGGCAACAACTACGATTTGGCGACCGGCGCATCCAACTTCATCATTGGCGGAAGTATCACCGGAGGTCCCGCGCAAGATACATACGATGGAATGCTGGTCCGCAGCGCCGCCACGTTGTTGGGGCAAGGCCAATACGACTGCCTGCTGTGCCACAACGGGGCCGGGCATTTGGACCAACTCAGTTTATGGGGCAAGCAGACCACGCGAGCCGACGCCCAACGCATGGCGGCATTTTTCTCACGCACGCGCATGACCCGTTACGCCGGTGCTGCCCCGGACCCGTACGTTAACAGCACAATTGTGTCCGACATTTACACCAACGTCAGCTACGACCTGAACACCAATTATGGGAACCGGCCCAATCGAGTTGCTTTCGGTTCGACGAAAACCCTGACGCCGGTGTATCAGGTTACCGGCGCCACGCCCACCGATGGAAATTACCGGTTTGCTTTCGCCCAAGCCGTCACTACCGATCCGATGTTTGCGCGCAACTTCGCCAATCGGCTTTGGAAAGCGATGTTCAATCTCGGCTTGGTTGACCCGGTGGATCAACTCGATCCCGCCCGCTTGGATCCCAACGATCCTCCGCCGGCTCCGTGGGACTTTCAAGCCACGCATCCCAAGCTGCTCGATAAACTTGCGCGGGCGCTGGCGAATACCGATTACGATATGCGGGCGTTCCTGCGGCTGATCGCGCAATCGTCCGCCTACCAGCTCAGCTCGCGCTATGACGGCGATTGGAATCTGCAATATGTTCCGTTGTTTGCGCGGCATTATCCCAGGCGGCTTGACGCGGAAGAGATTCACGACGCGATCTCAACCGCCACCGGCGTCTTTACCACGTACACGATTCAAAACCTTGCGAGTGTGAAGTACGCCATGCAGTTTCCGGATACTTCCGAGCCCCGGAGTAACAGCGCGGTTGCGAATTTCCTGAATTCGTTTCTGCGTGGAAATCGCGATACCACGCAGCGCAGCCAGGCCAGCTCAATATTGCAGCAACTCAACCTGATGAACGACAACTTTGTGATGAGCCGCGCTCGCGTTTCCGCGTCGCCCACGTTGACCTCGATTTCCAAGATCGCCGACAATTCCGCCATGCTCGACCAGTTGTTCCTCACGTTCCTGTCGCGCAAACCCACCAGCTACGAGCGCGCGCACGCGCTCGGCTTCCTGCAGAAAGCAACTACGGCCACGGCGCGGAACACCGCTGTTGAAGATCTGGCGTGGGTTTGCATCAACAAGTTGGATTTTCTGTTCAGTTATTGAGGCCGGAGAAATACCATGAAAGACAGATTTGGATTCGACTGGAGCAAGATCAAAGGGACGCAGTTCTGGCGGTCGCCGCACGTGGGACGCCGCACCTTTTTCCGGCACCTCGCCACGGCGCTGAGCGGATATTATCTGCTGCCGTCACGGCCGATGGAAAATATCGCGAAGGCCGCGATGACGCCCATCGGCACGGCCAAGAATTGCATTTTCGTTTTGCTAACCGGCGCGCCCAGCCACATCGATACGTTCGACCTGAAGGAAGGCGCCTGGACGCCGTCGTTCTTCAATCCAACCAGCTATGGCGATCTGCGTTTTCCGCAGGGCCTCATGCCCAACCTGGCCAATCAACTGGATTCAATCGCGCTGGTGCGCTCCAGCCGCGCGTGGGCCACTGCGCATGGCATCGCGCAAACCTGGGTGCAGATCGGAAGAAATCCTGTATCGGGATTATCGAAAATCGCGCCGCACATTGGATCGGTAGTCGCAATGGAACTGGGAGCGAAGCCGGAGAATCGCACGCTTCCGCCTTTCATTTCGCTGAACGCCGCCGATGGTCCGGGCGCGGGCTATTTTCCGCCCGACGACGCTCCCTTCTATGTCAGTCCGAACGGCGCGGGAATTACGAATGCTACAAATCCGTCGGGCTCGGATGTTCTGGACCGGCGTTATGGCATGAAGCTCGAGATCGACGCTGAGTTGGAAGCCGATCCACAACTGGGGCCGGCCACCGCGGATGTCTACAATATGAATCTCTCGGCGCGGCGATTGATGTACAACAACGCCGTCACTCAGGTGTTCAACTTCGATCAGACCACGCGTAATTCCTATGGAAATTCGAGCTTCGGAAATGCCTGCATCACCGCCCGGAATTTGCTGCGTTCGAATTTGGGCACGCGGTTCATCCAGATCTCGTTTGGAAGCTGGGATCATCACGTGAACATCTACGCGCCGAATTCGAACTTACAATCCATGGCGAAACAATTCGATTCGGGTCTTGGTTCGCTGATTGCCGATTTGAAGGCCGACGGCACTCTCGATCAGACTTTGATTGTTGCGATGGGCGAGTTCGGTAGAACAGTAGGACCGTTGAACCTGAATGCCGGCCGGGATCATCACCTGCAGCAAACGGCATTTTTTGCCGGAGCGAAAGTTCGAGGCATGCGAGCGATTGGCGCCACCGATTCCACTGGCGCGGCGATTAAGGACCCGGGTTGGTCGAGAGGCCGCGAAATAAAACCGGAGGACATCGAGGCGACCATTTACTCCGCGCTAGGTATCGATTGGACGACGGTGCGGCGCGACGATCCATTCAATCGTGGATTCGAATATGTTCCATTTTCCGAGCAGGATTTGTACGGCCCGATCAACGAGCTGTGGGCATAAAGTTTTTATGTGGGGCTGCCGCCTATTGTCAAATCGGCCTGTATCGTGAGCCTGCAAAGAGAAGGCCGAATTAAGCAGCCGCCACCGCGCTTTTGACAATCTCTTCCGCTCGACGCCAGTCGTCAGCGGCGGTTCCATCCGGCTTTCCCGCAGCCTCCCACAGAATTTCCGCAATGTCTTTGACATGTTCGGCGACCGCTTCTTGCGAATCGGTAGTCGGCAAAATCCCGGGATTTAAGGGAAGCAAATGACGCGCCAGCGCATCCCTGCGGCTATCGTAAACGACGCGAGTTTTCTCCACCTCCAACAGCGCGGCTTCGATGGCCGCGCGGTCGGGATGTGGATCGTTAATTACAGATTGCAGGCGCCGCACGCACTCCGAAAAATCATGAAATGCCTGCTGGTAGGCCCGCCTGGCCTCTCGTTTTGTTGAGGATCCAATTTCGGCCCAGCTCATGTTTCATTAGACGAAGCAAACCGTCGAAAGGTTCGGAAATGTTTGTTGAGGTAAACTACTTGACACTATGAAAAAAGTTATGGGTATCGTATTCCTGTTTGGCGTGGCGTGGGCGCAGACTATCAATATTAAGACGTCCACAATTCTGGACGGCAAGGGCCACATACTCAAGGACAAAACGATCGTACTGAATGGAAATCGGATTGCCAGCATCGGCAATTCCCGCGGAAGCGCGACCTACGATTTGAGCGGCCTGACTGTCATGCCTGGATGGATCGATACACATGTGCATCTTGGGTGGCACTTCGATAAAAATGGCCGGCTGGATGACGGTGGACGCGGTAGCAAAGAGACGCCGCAGCAATCCGCTTTGTACGCCGAAGGGAATGCGTACGCGACGTTGCTGGGCGGTTTCACCACCGTGCAGAGTTTGGGATCCGCGATCGATGGCGATCTTCGCGACTTGATTGCGCGCGGCGTAATTCCCGGCCCGCGAATAATCACGTCGTTGCGCTCCGTGAATGAGAATACCGGTGATCCGGAAAAGATCCGCGCCTACGTGCGGAAGATGAAGGACGATGGCGCCGACGTTATCAAATTGTTCGCGACGGCCAGCATCCGCGACGGCGGCAAACAGACCATGACCGATGAACAAGTGCTGGCGACTTGCGGCGAGGCCAAAGCGCTGGGCTTGCGCTCGGTAGTTCATGCGCATGCACCGGGGGGCGCGCTAGCGGCTGTGAAAGCGGGCTGCACGTCGGTGGAACACGGCGCATTCCTGGATGATGCGACCCTGCAAACAATGTCGGAGCACGGCACTTATTTCGATCCAAATTTTCTGGTGCTGCACAACTATCTGGAGAACAAGCCGAAGTTCCTGGGCATCGGCAATTATACGGAAGAGGGCTTCGCATACATGGAGAAAGGAATTCCGATGATGGCCGATGTGCTGAAGAAGGCCGTGGCGCATCACGTGAAGATCGTGCTGGGCACCGATGCCGTTGCAGGCTCGCACGGCCGCAATGCCGAAGAGTTCATTTATCGCGTGAAGGATGGTGGGCAAGGGGCCATGGACGCTATTGTCAGTGGGACCTCGCTCGCCGCTGAGTCGCTGGGCCTGCAAGATAAAATCGGCACGATTGCGGAAGGGATGGAGGCGGACATTGTAGCGGTGGCCGGCAATCCGCTAGACGACATCACGGCAGTGCGCAAGGTGGTGTTCGTGATGAGGGCGGGCCACGTATACAAGAATGCGCGGTAAGGTAAAATGAGTTTACAAGTTTAGGGCGCGTAGCTCAGTTGGTTAGAGCGCCTGCTTCACACGCAGGAGGTCACAGGTTCGAGTCCTGTCGCGCCCACCATTCGATTCAGGCAGTTGCGTGCCTCTTTCGAGGGCGAGAAAAATCGCCTGTAGTGAAAATTGTAGATAGCCGAATCCTAGCAGATCCACTCGGCTCAATCACCACCCAACGTGTCCTCTGGGATCTCTGTCTTGGGGTGCAAGAGGTCTCGGGGGGCACATTGATGAACGTGTAACGGCGCACCTCGTTCATTGCCGTTGTGCGCACTGTGCCTGTTTGGGCGTCGATCATCTTGACTTCCGCGCCGGCGATTACCGCACCCTGTTGGTCGGTTTACCTGTCCTGGTACGGGTGCCTGTTGCGGTGGATTGCGTTCAGCCTGGAGTTGCGCTGAATACAAGGAGGACTGCGAGCGAGAGCGTGTAGCACGATACGCGCGTACATGTGCGGCTTCGACTAGCGGCCATAACTAGGCGCCCCTAACTGTGGGACATCATATCACAACCAATCCTGCAACAAGATGAGAATTGGCGATCAAGACTCCTGCGGAATAGGCCTATCCCGGCCCCCTGAAACGCTAATCACGCTCATTGTGAGGATCTCATTCCGTGCAGGCCGCGTACCGGGCTGGATGATGACCATGCCTCCTCTATTGATCATGCTTTCAGGAGACTTAACTGACTCTATGCAGACCTTGAGAATCAGTGGTCCGAGGCTGGTTCGGTCATTCAGCCCTGCTAAGCGAACCTGGGCCACGAGATCAACGCTCATGGTCATAAACCAGCTTTCGGTGGCCGACAATACCCTATGCCCTTGCGCACTGAGGTTCGTCTACTTGGCTGTGGGTGCTGGATGTATTCCCGCGGGTAGTGATCGGTTGGGCGTTGCAGCGAACGCTCCGTTGTCAGACGTGCTGTAAAAGGAATGCAAGAATGCGCACCATTAGGGTGTCGGAATTGTGCGGGTGTTTGCCGGTTTTATGGAAGCGACTCGTGATCTACTATTCTTGTCGAGCAAACGATGCAACAAATGCACGACAAAGGCTAAAGCCATGGGTTATTGGAAAAATGACAGAGACCGAAAGGAAGAGAGCACCTATTACAGGTATTGGCGAGACATTAACGGCAACCTCGTGCCCGTTGGTACATTTCTGCGAAACGGGCGACTTGTCCCACGACCGCCATTTGAACTAACGGCACCGGATCTGGCCC
>DATDHK010000469.1:0-5697 GCA_036521635.1 Bryobacteraceae bacterium
TTTCACGATTTGTCCCGCCTCGTTAGTCACAATCGCATAGCCGCGCTCCAGAATCTTGAGCGGACTCAATTGCGTCAGGTGAGCCAGCAACGGTTCCAGGCTCCCTTGCGCTCGCGTCAAACGCAATCGCGCGAGCTGCCCCAACGCCGTTTCCGCCGCCTCCATCCTTCGCCGTGCCGCGGAAAATCGCAAGCGTAGATCCAGACCGCGCAGCCGCGCGGCCAATTCTTCCAGCCGCTTTCTATACGAAACTTGCCGCGAAGTAATCCGCTCGCGCAGCCGGTATTCCAGTTCGTCCACTCGCTGTTGCAGCCGCCCGATATTCCGATGGATCACCGCCGAGGCGCGCTCCACGCCCTGGTTGTGCAGCCGCCGCGCAGCCATGGCCAGCCGGTATCGAACAGATTGCAGCAGCTGGTGCTCCGACACGCCGATCTGCTCCAGCACTTGCTCGCGCGTACAGATCACCAATTCGGCGGCGGCCGACGGCGTGGGCGCGCGCAGGTCCGCCACAAAATCGGCGATCGTGAAATCCGTCTCATGGCCGATGGCCGAAATCACGGGAACGCTGCACGCCACAATCATGCGCGCCACCGCTTCCTCGTTGAACGTCCACAGATCTTCCAGCGATCCGCCGCCGCGCGCGAGAATCACCACGTCCGGCCAGTTTGAATTACTGAAGTATTCGATGGCGCGGCACACCGCGTCGATAGAGCCCTCGCCCTGCACCAACGCCGGATAGAGCCGTATGTGCAGCCCGGGGAATCGGCGGGAAAGAATTTGCGTGATGTCGCGGATGACCGCGCCCGTGGGCGAAGTGACGATTCCGATCCTGCGCGGTAGGCGAGGTATAGCTCGTTTGCGCGCCGGCTCGAACAACCCCTCCTCCGCCAGTTTTCTCTTCAGTTGTTCGAACGCGAATTGCAGCGCGCCATGGCCCTGCGGCTCCAGCGCTTCCACCAGCAGTTGATACTCGCCGCGAGCTTCGTAGAGATCGACGTGCCCCCTGGCCAGCACCGCCACGCCGTCCTGCGGCTTGAATTTCAGGTATCGCAGCGACGCCCGGAAGCAGGCGCAACGAATTTGCGCATTCTGATCCTTCAACGTAAAATAACAATGTCCGCTCGATACCGTCCTGACGCCCGAGATTTCGCCGGCCACCCAGATGTCATCGAATTCCGATCCGAGCAGATCGCGAATGCGCGCGTTCAGTTGAGCGACCGTGAAGGTCGTGCGCGTAGGGCCCCAGGTGAGCGCCAGTTGTTCCATCTATGACTATAGTAATCTGCTGAAATAAATTCCGATGATAAAAAACTTCACCGATCTTTCAGGCCGCGTCGCGGTCGTCATTGGCGGCACCTCAGGATTGGGCCGCACGCTCGCGCTCGGTCTGGCGGAAGCGGGAGCGGCAGTGGTCCCGTCCGGCCGCCGGCAGGATCTGGTGGACGAAGTGAGCGCGGCGGTGGGAGCATTGGGACGCGAGACGCTGAATTACAGCGTCAACGTGTCCGACCGGAAGTCGATCGATACGCTGCGCGACGCGGTGATGAGGCGCTTCGGCCGCGTCGACATTCTATTGAACGCGGCCGGACGCACCAAGCGGACGCCCACCAAGGACCTGCCGGAGCAGGAATGGGAAGACATCCTCGACACCAATCTTACCGGCATGCTGCGCACCTGCCAGTCGTTTTATGAGCCGTTGCTGGCCGGCAAACGCGGACGCATCATCAACATTGCGTCGCTCAGCTCCTTCGTTGGCCTGTACGAAGTGGCGGCCTACTGCGCATCGAAATCCGGCGTGCTTTCGCTGACGCGCAGCCTGGCGGTGGAATGGTCGCGCGTGGGGATCAACGTCAACGCGATCGCCCCCGGCGTGTTCCGGACGGACCTGAACTCAGCCTTGCTGGACGGCACACAGCGCGGCCAGGAATTCCTGATGCGCACGCCCATGGGGCGTTTCGGAACCCCCGCCGAACTGATTGGGACAGCAGTGCTCCTGGCATCCGACGCCGCCAGCTTCATCACCGGCCAATGCATCGCGGTGGATGGCGGATTCCTGGCGTCGGGGGTGAATATTTGAGAAGACCGCTCCCTTACGGTCGCGGCTCGGTAACGGCAAATCAATAACGACGAATATCGATAACGACGAATATCGAAAACGATCGATAATCGTAACCGAGCCGCGACCGTAAGGGAGCGGTCTTCGCCCTCTTAGAAATGCAGCTTCAAGGCGAACTGCAGAATCCGCGGATCGCCAATACTCGGCAACAACAACGATCCACCGGGCGCGCCCGCCGTCGCCGTGATCAAACCAAAATTAGCCGAATTCAGCGCTCCGGTCGGATTATCGAAATTCGCGCGATTGATTACATTGAACGCTTCAAAGCGCGCCTCCAGCCGCATCCGTTCCCGAATCGGGAACGTGCGGCTCAAGGTCACGTCCACGTTGAGCGCTCCCGGTCCCTGCAGCGCGTTGCGTCCGGAGTTCCCGAATGTCCCGACCGGATTCGCAACAAACGCTACGCCAACCGGAGACAGATAGGACACACAGGACGTGGTGGCCAGCGGGCAAGTGGCGCTTGTCGCATAAGCATTCGGCGCGACCTGAATCGGCCGGTCATTATTCAGGCCGGTGCGGGAATTGTCCGATCCGGTGGTGACGCTGAATCGCCGGCCGCTGATGGCGCGAATGATGGGCGCGAGCTGCCAGTTGCTCAGCAACCGGTTCATCCAGGGATTGCCGCCCTTCACGCTGCTGACTGCGACCATCGACGTATTGAAGACATGCCGGATATCGAAGTTGCACGGTCCCCGATCCGCTCCGCGATTGAAGGGCTGCGAGTTGGGTGAGCTGCCCAGTTCGCCAGTGAAATCAAAGTCCGATACACACACCGAGTTGGTGTAATTGGTGAGCAGCGTAAAGCCGTGCCCAAAGCGATGCTGCAATGACAGTACCACCGCCTCGTAGTGCGCGTTTGCGCCTTCATCGGCCTGGTTGATGCTCCCGTAGGCCGCGCCCTTGGGGTTCAGCAGCACCAGCAGGCGGCGGGCTTCGGTTGTCGCGGTGGTGGCCCCGGTAGTGTACACGGCGGGATTGATTTCAGATCCCACCCAAAGATGAGTCGTCTTGTTGCCGAGATAACTCACGGTCGCCAGCCAATTGCCGCCGAATTGCCGCTGATAACTTGCATTCCATTGCGCCATGTAAGTGGGCTGAGTATTTCTGGGCATTTGGATGTACACGCCCGACGTCGCCGGGAACGTTCCGCTGGAGGGGAACGGATTTCCGCCAGGGAAATTCAGATACGGATCGCTGAACCCGCCCGCCGGATTCGTAATGGTGATGGAACCGCCATAGGGCGGGTTGGTGGTCTTGCGCTCGTCGAAGAACGATTCGGCGCTGTCGAAGAGAACGGCGCCTCCGATGCGGAAGCTGTCGCGGCCGTCCCCATGCGGATCCCAGGCCAAGCCCACGCGCGGTCCGAAGTTCATCAAGTGGCGGTTCCACAGCGAGCGTGGATATCCGGCGTCGCCAGGGAAAACCAGGCCCACCGGCGCATTCTTGAAAACCGAGCTCACTTGTCCGGCGTCGAATCTTGCCGGGTCCAGGTATGTGCCCCGTCCATACTTGTCGGTGTTGGGCAGCGTCGGCTCCCAACGCAAACCGGCATTGATGGTCAGGCGCTTGTTCATCTTGAAGCTGTCCTGGATGTAAAGCCCTACAATGCTGGTCCGCAGGTCGTCCGGCGTCGGGTTGGTTTGGCCGAAAGAATTATCTTTTCCGATCAGGAAGTCCGCCAGATTATTTCCAGTGCCTAGAGAGTTGCCGTTAAACGTGATGGTCCCGTTCTCGTTGAAACCGGAAATAAGATTGTTCTGGGTACGCACAAAGTTGACGCCAAACGCGATCTGATGGCGTCCGCGTATGAGATCGACGTCGTCGGCAAACTGAAAACTGTTCACGTTGAAGTGCCCGGGCGCGCACGTGCCGCATCCCACGCTGAAATAGTTGGTAACGGTAACCAGCAGGAAGTTGGGCACCTTCTGGAAAATGTTGAGGCCGATATCGTTGGGCCCGATCTGATTGGCCGCCGGTCCCCTATTGTCCCGCCGCCGCGTGAAGGTGGCGTGGAACGAATTCACGCTGGTCGGATTCAGGGAAAACGTATCGCCAAGAGTAACCGACTGCACCCGCTCCAGGTTCCCCGGCGACGTGGTCGTCAGCAGGTTCTTGCCGTCGTACACGGACGGATTGCTGAATTGAGCCAGGAAGTACCTTCCGTAGACCGAATGCCTCGTAGTATGCGCCCAGTCTACGCGTCCGATAATCTGATCTTCGTCGCCCGTTTGGGGGATTCCGTATTGGATCTTGCCGCAAGGGTCGCTGGTGGTGGGCAGATAGTTGGTGGCCAATTTCAAGGCCGACGCATTGAATTGGGTCTTGGGTATTTGGTTGTTCGTGTACAACAGACCGGTCGTGGGATCTTTCAGCGCGATCGCTTTCCCGTTGGACTGGCAGCCGGCGGACATCATCGTGCTGAAGTCGCCGCCCAGCGCGGCCGGCGTCATAATGAAGTTGGTTACGGTCGGCGGCTGCGAGCGGTTGCGCGTGCCTTGATAACCCCCAAAGAAGAACAACTTGTTGGCGATGATTTTTCCGCCCGCGGTGGCGCCGAATATGTTCCGCTTCAGGCTGTCGTGCGCGGGGGCGAAAAAGGGCCGGGCGTTCACGTTGCCGTTCCGCAGATATTCAAACAAGTCTCCGTGAATCTGATTCGACCCGGATTTGGTGACCACGTTCACCGTCGCGCCAGGATGCGTCCCGAAGCGAGCCGACAAAGCGCTGGTTTCGACGCTGAACTCCTGTAGCGCATCCGGGAACGGGAACGGCAAATTGACGTTGGTCATGGTGTCGGTATTGTCGCCGCCGTCCAGCAGATAAGAGGTGCCGTTGATCTGGCCGCCGGCGACGGATATGGTGGTCGAGCTGCTGTAGTTCTTGCTGCCCACCATCGAGTTGCCTCCCGGAGGTTGAAAGGATGCGCCCGAAAGCAGAACCAGTTGCGTGGCCTGCCGCCCGTTCAGCGGAAGATCGTTGATGCGCTTTTCATCGATGACCTGAGTGATGCCGTTTTCGTGCGTCTCCACCATCTGCGTCTGCGCCGTGACCTCGATCTTTTCCGAGAGCGAGCCCACTTGCATCACCACGTTCAGCGTGGCGCTCTGGCCCACTTGCAGGATGATTCCAGACTGTAGATAATCCTTAAATCCGCTGGCTTGCACTTCCAGCTTGTACGGCCCCACAGGCAGATTCGGCAGTACGTACCGGCCCGTCGAATCGGTCACGGTGGAGCGTACGATCTGCTTTTCAATTTCCGTGGCTCGAACCTGCGCGTTGACCAGAGCGCTGCCGCTTTGGTCGGCAACCGATCCGGTAATTTCAGCAATGGCGACCGCCTGAGCGTGCGCCGCCGGCGGCGACACAAGCAGGCCAATCGTCAAAATGGCAAGAGAAAGGACGACAGACGTCCACCGGGCAACAGGCATCATGGCACACCCCCTTGGAAAAGCAAACTGAACGTCACCGCGATAAAATCGGCAGCAACTGTAGCGTTATAGTCGTTGCAAGATTCTAATCGGTTTCTCCAACATCTGTCAATAGGAGGTGGGTGGTGGGAGGTGGGTGGTAGGAAAATC
>DATDHK010000470.1:0-10680 GCA_036521635.1 Bryobacteraceae bacterium
CGTTACCATCTGGTTGCCGCTGATAACCGGCTGCGGCGCAACCTATCATACGAATCCGACCGAAGCGAACAAAATCGGCGAGCTCGTATCCAAATACAAAGGGACGTTCCTGCTTTCGACGCCGACCTTCTGCGCAAGCTACACGCGCAAATGCACCAAGGAGGAATTCGCCAGCTTGCGCTTCGTCCTGTTGGGCGCGGAGAAATTGCGCGAGTCCATCGCCAAGGCGTTCCACGAAAAATTCGACCTGGAATTGCTGGAAGGATACGGCTGCACGGAAATGTCGCCGGTGGTTTCGGTAAACAGTCCGAATTTCGAAGCGGGAAAAGATACTCAGCTAGGCAACAAGGCGGGCACGGTGGGACATCCGCTTCCGGGAATTGCGGTGAAGGTCGTGAATCCGGCGACCATGGAACCGCTGCCCGCAAACACCGAAGGATTGCTGCTGGTGAAAGGTCCGAACCGCATGTTGGGTTATCTGGGACAACCGGAGCGCACCGCCGAAGCATTGCAGGATGGATGGTACGTCACGGGCGACATCGGCGCGCTGGACGACGAAGGGTTCATCCGCATCACCGACCGGCTGGCGCGGTTCAGCAAAATCGGCGGCGAAATGGTGCCGCACTTGAAGGTGGAAGAATCGATTTACGCTATCATTGGCGATCACCCTTGTGTCGTGACCGGCATTCCCGATGAGCAGCGCGGCGAGCGCCTGGTCGTTCTTTATGCGCGGCCGGACATGGCGCCTGTGGATCTGTGGCAATCTTTAGCGGGCACGGAGCTTCCAAAACTCTGGCTCCCGAAACGTGAAAACGTGTATCAAGTGGATTCGTTGCCGACCCTGGGCACAGGCAAACTGGATCTGCTGGGCGTGAAAGCGAAAGCACAACAATTGGCCGGCGCGTTCGCCGTGGGATCGTAGGCGGGTCTCAAAGGAGCACACCATGGAAGACTTCTTATTAGCCGTAATACTGGTTGTGTTGTTTGTGCGCTGGCTTGTTCTGTCCGGCAAGTTGTCCAGGATAGAAGAGCGCATCGACGAGCTGTCGGGGATCCGCACGGATCCGGATTTGATCAAGCGCATTTTCGCCCTTGAGACGGCGGTGCAGGAGCTGCGCACCACAACGCCTCGGGAAGCGCCTCCGGTTCCAGTGGCGGCGCCTCCAATCGAGACTCCGGCGCCAGAGCCAGAGCCGCCGCCATTCGTAAAAACTAGTTTCTGCCCGTTGTGCGGGCGCGTTCTTGCCGAGGGCGTCGTCTGTGAATGCCGAACCGTTGAAACACAAATCGAAACACAAACCGAAACGCCGCCGCCTCTTCCTGCGTTCGAGCCAGAGCCCGTCAGTGTTCCTCCGCTCGAAGAAATTCCAGTGGCGAGTTTTGCAATGAGTGCGGCGCCCGCAGGTCCGAGTTTCTCGGAGCGCATGCGCGAGTCGATGAAGGGTGAGGAATGGGAAGCCATCATCGGCGGCAGTTGGCTGAACAAGCTCGGCGTGTTCGTTCTGGTGATCGGCATCGCGTTGTTCCTCGGCTATTCGTTCACGCAAGTTGGTCCGGGCGGCCGGGCTGCTATTGGTCTGGGCGTGAGCTTTGCGATGCTCGGCGGCGGCGTTGTGCTGGAGAAACGCGCGCTCTACAAGATTTTCGCGCGCGGATTGCTGGGCGGAGGCTGGGCCGCGCTGTATTTCACGGTCTACGCAATGCAGGCCGTCGACGCAACCAAGGTAATTCACGATCCACTCCTCGGCGGCTTGTTGCTGTTGGCCGTTGCGGCGGGGATGATCGTTCACTCTTTGAAATACGCCTCCGAGACCGTCACGGGGCTCGCATATTTCGTGGCATTCGTAACGCTGGCGATCACGCCGGTGACGACGCTGTCGGTGATCGCGCTGGTGCCGCTGGCCGCATCGCTGCTCTACGTCGCCCATCGATTCGCGTGGTCGGAGTTGGCGCTGCTGGGTCTGATCGCGACTTACGGCACATGCGCGTCGCGAGGCGATTCGGGCGCTTCGGTCTGGTCCGCGCAGGCCGTGTTCACAACTTATTGGCTGCTGTTCGAAGGATTCGATTTGCTGCGCGCCGCCCGGCGGCCGGAATACTCGCCATGGGACAGCGCGATTTTTCCGCTCAACGCCATCGCGTTTGGCGGACTGACATATTTCAAATGGTCGACCGCCGCGCCGCAGCATCTGTATGCGATCGCCGGAGCGGTGGCCGCAGTATATCTTTTGAGCACGGCGTTGCGCGCGATGTTGCGTCCTCCATCGAGTTTCGCGCCGGAAGCATCTACGCTGGAGCGCGCCATGTCCGGCGGCTACGAAGGACCAATCTCGGTGACGGCAATCCTGTCGGTCGCGGCGATCTTTTGGAAATTCCACGGCGCCGCCGCTCAACTCGGATTGTTGGCGGAAGCCGAATTGTTTTTCCTGGCGGGCTTGTTTTTCCGCGAGGCATATCCGCGCCAGCTCGCGTCCGCCATGTTTGCCGGAAGTCTCGGCAAGCTGATCGCCGCCGATATTCCCGCGGGTGGAACAACAAAGCTAGGGAACTGGACTGTCTATGCGTGGACGCCGGTGACTGCCGTGACCGCGCTGCTGTTCTACATTAACCGCGCGCTTCGTAAAGTGGACACGTTCTATGGCTACGCCGGATCGGCTGTCGTCGCCCTGATCCTCGGATTCGAAACGCCGGAAGCGTACCTCGGTTTGAGTTGGTTTATCCTCGCCGGAGTGCTGTTCGTGTTTGGATGGCTGCGCCGGTTGACCGACTTTCGCATCCAAGGGTATCTTGCCGCAACGCTGGGTATCGGCGGAACTGCCGTACATCTTATAAATGTCGCGAGCGGGGCCGCGCCGCCGCTGCGTCATCCTTGGATCGCGCTGTCGCTTACCACGCTGATAAGTTATGCCGGCGTTCTTTGCGGACTACGCTCGGCGGCCGATCGGCTCCACGATTGGGAACGAACCGGGTTGGCCCGCGTGGGATCGTGGGCATCCACCATCGGCCTGGTGGCGCTGGTCTGGCGCATCGCGCCGGGCGATTATTTGGGCGTATGCTGGATGGCCCTGACCTTGCCTTTACTCGAGCTGGGGCTGCGCCGGTTGCCGCAGGAATTTCGCATTCAGTCGTACCTGGTGGCAATGCTCGGTGCGTTTCGAGTTGTCCTCTTCAACCTGATTCCGATTACGAACGACGGACCAATCGGCAAGCGCTTGATGCTGGCGGGCGCGGCGCTGATCGCATACCTGATCGCGGCGCGCGTCTACTCGGCGAGGAGGGAGCCGACGCTAGCGGTGGAGAGCAATCGCGTTTTCGATTTGAGTTCCGCAACCGGTACGCTCTTCCTGCTATCCGGACTTTGGGCGCTGTTGCCCACGGTGGCGATCGGCCCTGTATGGGCGATCGTGGCGTTGCTGTTAATGGAACTCGGATTCGTGCTCGACATTCCGAGCCTGCGGCTGCAAGCGCACGCCGCGGGCGTTGCGTCGGTCGGGCGTCTGTTCTTCGCAAACTTCACCGGCTTCGGACGCGTGGAGATTCTTTCGCATCGGGTATTGACGGTTGTTCCGGTGATAGTCGCTCATTACTACCAATGGTCCAAACAGAACGCTGAGCGATCGCGGCTGCGTGAATGGGAGATTCCTTTCAGCCGCTTGTATCTCTACTCGGCGGCGATTCTCGCCGTGGCGTTGATGCGGTTCGAACTGGGCCGCGTGCTCACCGTGACCGGATGGGCCGCGTTCGCCGTGGGACTGCTGGTGTTCGGGCGGCGCTGGAACAACGTCGATCTGCGATGGCAAAGTTATGTGGTGGCGGCGCTCGCTTTTTGGAGAAGCTGGAACACGAACTTCTACGTTCCCGACAGCTTCGCCGGCATTCCCGGGCGAATCGCAACCGGCGCTTTCGTGATCGCGTGTTTCTATGCGGCGCAATTGCTGATCCCGCGCAAGCCGGGAGAAACATCCGGGTTGGAGCGGCATGCGCGAACGTATTACTCGCTGCTGGCGGCGGTGTTGCTGTCTGTGCTTTTGTACTACGAAGTCTCCGGCAGCATGCTCACCGTGGCGTGGGGAATTGAAGGCATCGCGCTGTTGATCGCCGGTTTTCCTTTGAACGACAGGGTCCAACGCCTGACCGGGCTTGCGCTTTTCCTGGTGTGCATTTTGAAACTTTTCGTGTACGACCTGCGGCATCTGGAAACGATGTATCGCATTCTTTCGTTCATCGTGCTGGGCCTCATGCTGGTCAGTGTTTCGTGGCTCTACACGAGGTTCCGCGACCGCATTCAACGTTATCTATAGAAGGTCCACTATGACACGCATACGGGTTTTTATCGTTCTCGTTTTGCTCGCCGGCGGCGCGGCGCTCGCCACCAGGGGCACGGCCGATCCGGATGTCAGCTTGTCGTCCGTCGTGGAATTGTGGACCGACACACTGCGCGATGTGGATCAAGTGGGAATGAAGCTGACGCGCGTGAGCGCCGCCGAGGAAATGAAAATCGGAGCCGATTTGGCCCTTGGCATTACGGAAAGGGGAGATGTGGCGGCCGCGGATTATGTCAAGGCCGTGGCTCAACCCCTGGTGGCGCACGTGCGTCGTCAAGGAATCCGCTACGAATTCCACGTGATCGAATCGCCGGAGATCAACGCCTTCGCGCTGCCGGGCGGGCAAATATTCGTGCTGACCGGTTTACTGGATTTTGTAAAATCCGAAGCCGAATTGGCGGCGGTGTTGGGGCATGAGATCGCGCACGTGGATCTGCGGCACTGCATCGAGCGCTATCAGTATGAAGCCAAGTTGAAGAAGGCGGGTGTTCCGGAGCTCGGATCGATCATGGAAATGGCGCACCGGCTGGCGACGCTGGGATTTTCACCCGAGCAGGAGCTGGATGCCGATGCGCTAGGCCAGACGCTGAGTGCAGAGGTGGGTTACGATCCGGACGCCGCCGCGGATTTATTCAAGCGCATGCAGGCAAAATTCCACGAACCGGCACGGACGCAGGCCACCACGCCGGCGGGCGAAGTAGCGCAAGCGGCAGGCGCGGCGATCGGTTCCTATTTCCGCACGCATCCGCCGTCGGAAGACCGGGCCCGCCGGCTAGCCGACATGGCGGCCAAATATCACAATGGAGATTCTTACTACACGGGAAAACAGAATCTGCGCGAGCGCGTTCCGCGATCGGGCCGTGCGTATCCGGAGGAGTTTCACCGGCTGTAGGGCGTACGCGAGTAACGGTCATTCATTTCGCAGCGCCACCATGGGATCGATTCGGGAGGCTCGAAATGCAGGCACGTATCCGGCCAGCAGCGCGCAGGCGATCAGGATCGCGACAGACGCACCGATCGCGAGAGGATCGTTCGGCTTGACGCCAAACAAGAACGACTTCAAGAAAACCGTGGTTTGGTAGGCGGCTCCGACTCCGATCAGTAGTCCGAATGTGGAAAGCACTACGACTTCACGCAGGACCATCCAGACCACGCGGCGGCGCGTGGCGCCCAACGCCATTCGAATACCGATTTCTCCGGTGCGGCGCGCGACCGCGTAGGCCATGGTCCCATAGAGGCCGACGCAGGCCATGAGCAAGGCGAGCCCGCCGAAACACGCGCAGAGTTCCGCGAACGTCCGCTCCTGAAGAATGGTCTGATCGATGCGGCGCGACTGCGTAGTCATGTCCGCCAGCGGAACCTGCGGTCCAACCTGATGAACGATCTGCCGGACGGTGTTGGACAGCCTCAGGGGATCGCCGGTGGCGCGTAACTCGAAGACCATCTCCTTCAAACGCCGCCCCTTCGGCGTTTGAAGCCAGGACGTGTAGGTAACCGGCGGAATTTCACGCTTGAGGGAGTTGTAGCGCGCCGTTCGAGCCACACCGACGATTTCCATATCCATTCCGTTCGTTTTGCCGCCGAGCCGGAAATGACGCCCGATCGGATTTTGCCCGTGAAAGAACTTCTCCGCGAATACTTGATTCACCACGCACACGGCGGGAGCTCCATCCACGTCGCGTTTGTCGATCGCCCGGCCGGCCACGATCGGAATCTCCATAGTTTCGAAAAAGGTTGTGCCCACCCCCGCGATCGACGTGTTCGGGCCGCGCTGTCCCTCGGGGGGCGGCGCGATTCCAGGCACGGCGATGCCGGTGTTGCTGCTCCAGCCGCCGACCAACGGCATGTCGCTGCTGGTGGCGCTGCGGACTCCGGGAATCGACTGGAACCGCTGTTCGAGCTCTGCGTAGAACTGTTTGAGCGTCGCGTCTTTATAGCCGGCTTGAGTGGCGTCGAGATTGAAAATCAGGATATTCTCCGCGTTGAAGCCCAGATTCACCGAATGAAGATTTGTCACCGTGCGAACGAACAAACCAGCGGCGACAACCAGCAGGAGAGAAATGCCGATCTGCGCCACGACGAGGACCTGGCTCAACCCGAAGCGAAGCCCAAAGCGGCGCGCTTTTCCGTGCGACTCGCTGGCGCGGGTTTCTTTGAGCGCGGGTGTAATGTCGACCCTGGTGGCCTGAAGCGCGGGGACGAGTCCGAAGAAAATTCCACTGACCAATGCGATGAGCAGCGTGAACGAGAGCACGCGCCAATCGAGACCCACCTTCACCGTAAAGTTGTCGTTTCCATTGGTCAGCAGGAGCAGCAGGAATCGAATGCAGAGAGCGGCAACGCCGATGCCGGCAATGCCGCTCAGAAATGCCAGGACCACACTCTCGGTCAGCAATTGACGGATGATGCGGAAGCGGCCGGCCCCCAGACTGAGACGAAGCGCGATCTCGCGACGCCTGCTCGCTGCCCGGGCCAGCAGAAGGTTGGCGATGTTAAAACACGCGACTGCCAGGATCAACCCGACCATGGCCATCAGAATCCACAAGGGCTTCGAATACTGGCGGCGGAGGGAATCGACGCCCGACCCGCCTTCCTGAAGCCACAGCGAGGGAAGGTCCGCCCGCTCTCGATCCTTCGTCGCCGTGCTCTCCACAAAGCCGTGGAAGGCTCCGGAAAGCTGAACTTGCGCTTGCTTCAGCGTGACTCCGTTCTTCAAACGTCCCATCAACTCGATCCAGTAATACGTGCCTTCATGGAACATGGACTGCCCGCCGTCGGCTTGGGGCCGCATGAGACTTATGTTTGCCATCGGGAGGAACACGCTAGGTTTGCTGGCGGGAGAAACACCATCGAACTCGGGCGCGGACACGCCAGCGATAGTGAATGACGCCCCGTTGATTTGAATATGTTTGCCGATGACGGAAGGGCTGGCTCCGAATCTGGTGTGCCAATAATCGTTGGCGATCACCGCGATGGCCGGCGCTCCATTCCGATCGTCGTCCCGGCCGATCAGACGCCCGGCGGCGGGCGCCACGCCCAGTCCCGAGAAAAAGCCGCCAGTGACATATTGCCCGCTGGCGAGCTCGGCATTCCCGTCGATGACGAGATTCAGCCTCCCTCCGCCGGCATGTCCGAAGAGGGTCGACAGCACCTCATTGTGATCGCGGAGGAGCTCGAAAGCCGGGTACGGGAAATTCGGGCTAGTGGTGCCGCCTCCGGGCGCATCGTAATTTGATCCCCAGTGACTATGAACGACAGGAGCGTCCGATTTAGCCCGCCAGTTGAGGATCACTAATTGTTCGGGGTGTTTGACCGGGAGCGCGCGAAGCATGACGCCATCCATGAAACTGTAAATCGCGGTGTTTGCCCCGATGCCTAGCGCCAGCGACAGCACGGCCATACTGGTGAACAGCTTGCTGCCCGCCATGCTGCGGAAAGCATAGCGGATATCCTGTGCGAATGGCTCCCAGAAATGCGATGTGCTCATCTTGCCGCCATCCTCCCTTTATCGGTACTCGATCCATGTTAGACGCCGCAGCGTCGTCGCGGTTTGGCCGTTTCGCCGGAACCCGCTCCCGCCCATTGCAGTTTTCCGGCATCGGGTCCTTGATCGCGTGGGGCAGGTTGGTAACCTGCGGCGGATTGGTAATCCGCCCGGTGTTCAATTCGGAATATTCCTTACGGGCCGATTGCCAATCGGCCGCAGTTATCAACCTGCCCCACAAAATTAGTTCGCTACGCCCGTTGCAGCTTCCGCGCCGCATCCACCCGAGTGGCCCGGCTCAACGGAATCGCAGCGGTAATCGCGGCAATCGAGACGACCACCAACGAAGCCGCAAACATCATCAGCGGGTCCAGCGCTGAAATGCCGAACACCACGCTCTTCAGCCAGTGAGACGCCGAGAATCCGGCAACCACTCCCAAAGCGATCCCCAGCACGATCAGTTTCGCCGCCTGCATTCCCGCCCATGACAGAATTGCCGACCGGCGCGCCCCCAGCGCCATCCGGATCGCGATCTCTTCCTCCCTCGCCGTCACCCAATAGTTGAGCAAGCCGTACACTCCCACCGCGGATAAAAGCAGTGCGAGTCCCGCGAAGATGCCCAGCAGCAGCGTGCTGAAACGCCGCCGTTCCAGTGTCGCGGCCACTACGTTTTCAAAACTGCGCAGGCTCTGGACCGGCAAGTTTCCATCCAGCGCCGCGATCGCGCGCCGGACCCCGGACGCCAGCAGCTTCGGATCGCCGCTGGTGCGAATCATCACTACCAGGGCTTCGGAAACATCCTGCGCGAATGGCCGGAAAATCTCCGGTTTCGGCTGCGCATCCAAGCCCTCTTGAGTAACGTTGCCAACCACGCCGACGATTTCGTACGTCGGTCCCGGCATATAAGGTCCGCCGACTTTGATGCCGTGCCCGACCGCCGCTTCTTTGGGCCACCATCTCCGCGCCAGCGCTTCGTTCACCACGGCCACCAGCGGCGCGCCTTTGCGGTCGCCGGCATTAAATCCCCGGCCTTCCCGCACGGGGATGCCCATGGTTTGAAAGTATTGCGGATCGGCCAGATTGAAGAACGCCAGCGGAACGTCGCCTTGCGCCGGAACGGGCCCGCCCAAAACCGAATACCACCAGTCGCCGCAGCCTCCTACCGACGGTGGGCAATTCGCCGCTCCCACTGATTTTGCTCCGGGCAGCTTGCCGAGATCCTCCAACAAGCGGTCGTAGAAATTCTGTACCGCCTGCCGATCCTTGTAGCTCGAAGAGGGAAGCACAAGTTCGAGCTCCAGCAATCGCTCGGAAACGAAACCGGGATTTGTATTCTGCGCCGTAATCAAGCTGCGAAGCAACAGGCCGGAACTAAACGCCAACACCAGCGTGACGGTGATTTCGGCCACCACCAGCGCATTGCGGAATGACCTTTCCCGCCGCGTATCGGTGCCCGAGCGCCCGCCGCTGTTGAGCGCCGCCGTCAGGTCGATTTTTCCGGCAGTCAGGATCGGAGCGAATGCCACCAGCAGCCCGGTGAGAATAGTGAGTGCCGCCGTGAAGAGCAGAACGCGGACGTCCAGACCAGTTTCCTGGAGGCGAGGAATTCCGCGCGGAGCCAGCAACAGCAGAGCGCGCAACGACCAGTACGCAAGCAACAGACCAAGTGTGCCACCGATTCCGGCGATCAATAAATTCTCCGTGAGCACCTGCCGGACCAGCCGCTTCCTTCCGGCGCCGATGGCCGTGCGAATAGCAATTTCGCGAGAGCGAGCCGCACTGCGCGCCAGCACCAGGTTCGCCACATTCGAGCAGGCGATCAGCAGGATCAAGCCGACCGCCCCCATCAGCAACCACAGCGTCGGCCGTATGGTCGCGGTCTTCGTGTCCGACAAAAACAGTCCATAAGCGCGGTGATCGTTCTCGGTCCCCGGATCTTCCTGGGCCAGCCGTTGCATGATCTGATCCAAGTCGTTTCGCGCGGCGGCTAGCGTCACGCCCGGCCTTAAGCGGCCCAGCGCCCGTATGGACCCGTGTTGCGTGCGCGGCGCCGAATCTTTCCGGAAGATACCGAGCGGAAGATAGTAATCCACCGGCCTGGGAAAGAATTGCAGGTCTGGCGGCAAAACACCGATCACGCGATAGGGCTGGCCATTCAGGACCAGCGTCGTTCCCAGCGCGGAAAAGTCGCCGCCCAGCTTCGCGATCCAGAAATTGTGGGCCAACACCACGGTGCGTACGGCGCCGGTGTGGTCCTCTTCATCCGTGAACACGCGTCCCAGCAAGGGTTTCGCGCCCACCAGAGGGAAGAAGCCGCTGGTTACCAGGCCGGCCGCTGTGAACAACGGTTCCTGGCGTCCGGTCAGCGTGAAGTGGTCCATTTGAAAAGCGGCCATGTCCTCAAAGCTGTGGTTGTATTTCCGCCAAGCGCGATAGTTCATCCAAGTGACGCTGATTCCTTCGGCCTTCGCGTGCGATTCTCCAAGCCAGACCAGCCGCTCCGCGCCGGGATAGGGCAGAGGTTTGAGCAGCACCGAATTCACCACGCTGAAGATCGCCGTGTTGGCGCCAATTCCCAACGCCAGCGTGAGAATGACGATCAGCGAGTAGACCGGCGATTTGCGAATGGTTCGCAGGCCGTACCGTATATCTTGCAAGAAGGTTTCCAGGCTCGCAAAGCTCCAGGCGTCTTGCGCCCGTTCTTTGGTCAGCGTGGCATTGCCGAATCGCCGTCGGGCCGCGGCGCGCGCGTCATCCGGCCGCATGCCTTTGGCGATGTTATCTTCGGTTTCGAGAGCGAGATTGGACTCGATCTCTTCGGTCAGGTCCTCCGCGATGGCGCGTCGGCCGGTCAACGTACGGCGAAGCTTT
>DATDHK010000471.1:0-9630 GCA_036521635.1 Bryobacteraceae bacterium
GATCGGCTCGCAACACCGCAGCACGCCTTTCAAGATAAATGGCATTCAAGCGTTGCAAGGCGGCATTATCGGAAAGGTTTATATGGCCAAGGGTCTGTGCTACAAGCGCCGCGTGTCCATCGGCCACAAGCCCGACAGCCCCGTACCGCCCGGCGTAAATTGGGACCTGTTTCTGGGACCCGCGCCCATGCGGCCCTTCAACGAGCTGCGTTTCAAATACAACTGGCATTGGTTTTGGGACACCGGCAACGGCGACATCGGCAATCAGGGAGTGCATGAGCTCGGTATCGCGCGCTGGGGAATGGGCGATCCGGAATGGCCGAAATCGGCGATGGCCATGGGCGGCAAGTACGTTTATACCGACGATCAGGAGACGCCCAACACGTTGCTTGCGACGTACGATTTCGGCGGCGGACGCGAGCTGATGTTCGAAGTGCGTGGACTGCTAACCGGAGGCGAAGGCGTGCCTCAACCGCCCCGGCGCGCCCGCCCCGCCGGCCCTCCCGATGCAGCTCCTCCACCTCCGGCGCCCAGCGCAGCTCCCAGTTCTCCGGCCTTGACCGTTCCAGGCACCGGCAATCTCTTCTACGCCGAGAACGGTTGGATGGCAATGAACGACGGCGGTTTCCAGATCTACAAGGGCGAGAGCAGCGAAGTCATCATGGAAGAGCGTCCGCAACGGGGCGCCGGAGGCGACGCCACCGGCCTGCACATGGAAAACTTCCTGTCGGCCTGCCGCTCGCGAAACCCAGGCGAGCTGCACGATGGAATCGCGAACGCTTATCTAAGCGCGTCCATGTGCCACCTGGGAAACATCAGTTATCGCGTGGGACGAAAACTTACCCTGGAGTCCGGTCCGCAATTTACCGGCGACGCCGAAGCGAATAAGTTGCTCACGCGCGATTATCGCAAGCCCTACGTAGTGTAGTGCGTCACAAATGTTGACCAGTAAAAGTGGGGCGGACGCCCCCGTCCGCGCCGGACCCCTGGTCCGGCTGTCCGGATGCAAAAAGCCGACGCGGGCGTCGGCTGCGGACCAGGGGTCCGCCCCACAGACTGTTCGAAAGGTACAGGATTTCCGACGGACCACAGTAGTGTAACCGCTTCCTGACGGCAAAAGGTTTCCTCTCTACGTGATCTAGTCCGCTGACAAGCTGAGGCTTTTCAGATGCTCCTCGCCACGGGAGCGGTCTTCACAGCGTTCTTCAAATCTTCGTGATCGAACGCCGACGCCATTCGATCTATTTCGGCCTTTCGCAACCCCGACCGGCTTGCCACCCTCCGCCAGCGCGAAACGGCCGCGCCTACCTCACCAACGATCTTGCGCGCCTGCCCGAGCGATAGATTGAAATATCCCGCCACGCTGATCGCCAGATCGAGCGACGCAGTTCCATCCTCCATGTCGATCGTCGTCGATAGAATTCGCGGCTTGAGATCCACCGGCGACGGGTTCAGATCGTAGGCCGGAGACAAACGCCAGCCCTCATTTCCCGCATACAGGAAGGCGTGATTGCGCAGATGATCGTCCGTGTTCGAGATCAGGACATTGAAGACGATGGGCCGCCAAAGCGGCCGATTGTCAATCGGCCAGTAATTAATTCCGGAGTCAACACAAGGCGGATTACCAATCCGCCGCAGGTTACCAACCTGCCCCACAATGATATCCTTCTCCCCATGGATCTGACCAATTCGCGGCGCACATTCTTACTTGCCGGGGCGGGCCTCGCCGCGGCCCGGATGTCTATCGGAGCCGCCCTCACCGCCGGCCAGGTGATCGACCGCATCCAGAGCAATATCGGCATTCCCTGGCGCGCCCAGACAGTCGACAATATCGTCGCCGGTTCCGCCGCGACGCCTGTTCAAGGGATCGCAACCACCATGATGGCCACGCTCGATGTGCTTCAGCGCGCCGCGGCCGCGGGCAGGAATATGGTGATCACCCATGAGCCGACGTTTTTTTCGCATCAGGATAAAACCGACGCCCTGAAAGACGACGCCACGTACCGGTTCAAACTCGATTTTCTGACCAAGCACGATATGGTGGTTTTCCATTTTCATGACCATTGGCACGGGCGGCAGCCGGACGGCATCGCGACAGGGATGGTGCGCGAACTGGGATGGGAAAAGAACGCCGATCCGCGGAACGCGCGCCAATTTTTGTTCGATGCCATTCCGCTCGCTCGCTTCGCTGAAGGCATACAGTCGAAGCTGAAAATTCGGGTCATGCGGGTGGTCGGAGATCCCGCGATGCCCGTCCGCCGCGTGGCCGCGAGTTGGGGCAACGTCAGCCTGAACCCCGGCGTTCCGCTGCTCTCGCAACCCGCCGTCGACGTTCTGGTGCTGGGCGAAACACATGAGTGGGAGCTGGTGGAATACGCGCAAGACATGATTTCGTCGGGACAGAGGAAGGCGCTTATCATTCTGGGGCACGTGGTGTCGGAGCAGGCGGGCATGAAGTATTGCGCCGAATGGCTGCGGACGTTTGTCACCGAAGTGCCGGTGGAATTCATTGCGGCGGCGGAGCCGTATTGGAGTCCCGACAAGCCGCTGCGTTAAGATGCTCTAGTGCAGAAGGGTTCTCTACCGCCGCTCCCGGAGATGACCGTCAAGGCGGTCGGTCTGGGGATTTTCCTCGCCTTCGTTTTTGGATCGGCCAACGCTTATCTGGGAATGCGCGCCGGCCAAACCGTGGCCGCGACCATTCCGGCGGCCGTGATCGCGATGGCGCTTTTTCGCATTCCCGCTTTTCGCGGCGGGCTGCTGGAACAAAATATTACTCGCACCGCGGCGTCCGTCGGCGAAGCTCTGGTGGCCGGGGCCATCTTCACCATTCCGGCATTCATGATGGTGGAGATCAATGGGCAGAGGCTTTGGAGCGATCTGCGCTCGCACTATTGGGAGGCCACGCTGATTCTGCTGGTGGGCGGACTCATCGGCGTCTTCTTCATCATTTTGCTGCGCCGCGCGCTATGCGTGGACGCGCCGCTGCCTTGGCCGGAGAGCGTGGCCAGTTACGAAATTGTCAAAGCGGGCGAGGCCACAGCCAGCAAAGCGCCGCGCTACATTTTCGGAGCGATGGCTTTTGGCGGCTTGATCCAGATTCTGAAGTCGGACAAGGGCATGCAGATTTTCCGCGAATACTCGGAAGGCTTTCTGGCCTTCCCGAAGTCGGTGATCAAGCATTTCAACTACGAAAAGCAGCCCATTGGCGACGTCGCGCATCTTGGCGGCATTCCCTGGTCCACGCCCAGCCTGTCGCCGGCGCTGATCGGAATCGGCTACATCATCGGGCCGCAACTGGCGGCCATCAACGTGGCGGGCGGCGTCATCGCCTGGTGGATTTTGATTCCCCTGCTGTTGTTCTTCGATCCCGATCTGCCGCGGCGCATCGGCACCAACGATTCCGGCATCGCGGCGTACACGGTCTGGTACAACATCGTGCGCCCCATCGCGGTGGGGACGATGCTGGTGGGGGCGGCCCATACGATGTTCACCATGCGGGAATCGCTGTGGAGCTCGCTGCGCGGAATTTTCAAGGCATCCAAGTCGTCGACTCACGGCAAAGCGGTGGATCGCACGGAGCAGGATATTCCGGCGAAATGGGTGGTGCTTTCGACGGCGGTGCTGCTGATTCCAATCACGGCTATCTATTACTACTTCACGCACGGCCTTTGGGCCGCGATCATCGCGGCGGTGGTCATGAGCATCACCGGCTTTTTGCTCTCGGCGATCGGCGGATACCTGGTGGGATTGGTGGGCAGCTCGAATCAGCCGTTGTCGGGCTTGACGCTGGCGGCGTTGATCATCGCGGCGCTGGTCATGCTGACCGCGGGCGTCACAGGATTGTCGGGAGTGGCGGCCGTGCTGGGCGTGGCGGCGGTCGTCTGCGTCGCGTGCTCCGTGTCGGGCTCGTTGATTCAGGACCTCAAGGCCGGCCACTTGCTGGGCGGCACTCCGTGGAAGATGGAAGTGGTCGAAATCATCGCCGTAATTCTGCTGGCATTTTTTCTGATGGGACCGATCATCGCGCTGCACGAAGCTAATCTATCGACCGGTGGAATCGGCGGGCGCGCGCTGCCGGCTCCGCAGGCGGGTTTGATGGCGCAGTTGGCCAAAGGCATTGTGGGCGGACAGATGGCCTGGGGACTGCTGGCCATCGGAGCGGCCTTTGGCCTGGCGCTGCTGATGTTCGGCGCCCGCTCGCCCATGCTGGTGGCGGTGGGGATGTATCTGCCGTTCGATACCACGTCGGCGATTTTCATTGGCGGCGTAATGAAGTGGATCGCCGACCGGATAGCCACGAAGCTCAGCGCAGAAAGGAAGCTCGCATTCGAAGAAAAGGGAACGCTGCTAGCGTCGGGCCTGATCGCCGGCGAAGCGATCGTCGGCATCCTCCTGGCAGTAGTATTCCTGACCGGAATCCCAGCCCTGGCGACCTTCAGTTTTTATCCAGCATGGGGCGGCTGGCTTTCCCTAATCGGCTTCGCCGGAATCGGCTACGTGCTGATCCGCATCCCAAACTGGCGTTCATAAATCACCTTCCTCCAGCCTGCCCATTCCGTTCCAATGTGGGGCAGGATGGCATCCTGCGGCCGATTATCAATCGGCCTGTTGCTGAATTCGGAAGTATTTACAGGCCGATTACCAATCGGCCGCAGGTTACCAACCTGCCCCACAATTTTTCATGAAACGCCGCCGCCCCCGCCATCACTAGTAATACATGGCGACCATTTACAAGATTCATCCAGCGATCGGAATTGCCCGCCTGGGCAACAGTCCCGACGAGTTCTTCATCGGACCGCAGCGCATCGGCGAGCGCCCCAACCCTCCCGGCGGATTCAAAGACGCTCAATGCCGCGTCAAACGGCAGGCCGCGCGCTTCCACATCTTCGCTCACCACGACGACAACACCGTGGAAGAGATCACCAGCGCAAAAGCCGACATCACCTGGACCGTTCATCTCGCCAACAAAAAAGGTCCCAACCATGGCGTGAATAACGAGCCGGCGGCGGACGTCACCATCGATCCCGGACAGCGCACCGTGAACGGACCCAATCAGCGGCAGGTGTTCGACAACGGAGTCGTCAAGTTCGCGGCCGCGCCGGTCACCACCGTTCCCTTGGGCGAGATTCGCAGCGACAACGACAATCACCTTCTGGTGCTGGGCGGATTCGGAAAATCGGCGTCGCCCCGCGGCGACGGGCTTAGCAATTTCTTCTGGGCCTCGAAAGGCTGGTACGACGACACCTCCGATGGCCCGGTCACCGCGACTATCAAGCTGAAGTCCAATGGCACAACGCCCCCGGTGGTTGGCGCGTGGGTGCTGGTCACGCCGCCCAAGTTCGCTCCTCACATCGACAGCGTCATCACCATGTACGATCGCGTCTTTCAGGCCATGGTGGATGGAGCGCTGCTTCCCAACCCCGCGACGACCTCATATACAAAGGATGTTTATCCGATCTTGCAGCGTGCGCGCGACACTCGCTGGGTGGTCGACATTCCGGCCGGCATAATGACCTGGCCCGATCCAGTGATCAGCGACGCGTTGCGAAACGCCATCTTCGGGAGTCTGACCGCGCCCGCCGCCGGTTCCGTCGACATGCCGCCCTTGTACGATTCCGGCATGCCCGACAATCGGCTGACGCCCGTCCAATACGCACACATGCAGCGCTGGAAAGATAATAACTACACCAACGACTGGGGTGGACCGCCGCCGCCGGAGGCCTCCATCTCACCTGACGGTCTGGACCGGGCCGCGCTCGAGGCATGTGTGGGCGCAGCGTTCTATCCCGGCATCGAAGCCGGCGGACTGCGGCAAGGAGATCCGGATCTGCCGGTCGGCGTCCCGGTACGTCCGATCATCAACACCGCCAACTATTCCGAACCATTCCGTTTGAAAACGCTTTCGCCAGGAGACATTACGCTGGTCATGGCGCTGCCTTGGCAGAATGACTTCTGGCAATGCCGCGCCGGTGGAGATGGCAACCACTGGTGGCCGGTGCCGCGTCCCGACGAAGTGATTCGTGGCGGCACGTCGAAAAGCTGGACCAGCGATCCCAGTGGCAGCGTGGCCAGTGGCCCTCAGATGGTCGACAACTGGCACATGTTGGGCTTCGTGGTCCAGCAAGGCAACCAGAATGTCGAGTCGGAGCGCTGCGTCACGCCCTCCATCACGCTGCTGACGCCGCTATTGAATTTTCAGGATGTCCCGCAAGGCCCCATGGGCATGGTGCGCGAAGTGCCTCTCGCCATCAGCTTCGAGGTGGTCTCTCCGTCCGTTGCGGTGACGCTCGAGTATGCTCCGGGCGGCGCGCCGAATCATCCGCAACTGGTCGCGTCCAATTCCTCGGTAACGGTTGGGCCGACGCCCGCCAACACTATCGCGCCGGCGCGCTTATGGGTGATCTATCGCACCGGCGCAGTGAACGATGTGCTGCCGCCCCAGCAGGTGACCGTGCAGCAACAGGGCACGGCAAATCAGTGGACCATCACCATCATCGGAAACACGGTGGGCCGCAAGACGGCCGCCGCCGCCCTCACGCTGGACCGTTCCGGCAGCATGAGCGAAGACCGTGGCGACGGCCAGAGCAAGCATCTCTCGCTACAGCAGGCCGCCGGCATATTCGTGGACGTGATGCTGGAAGGCGACGGAGTGGGGCTGGTTGCCTTCAACGCTTCCGCTCAAGTGTTGCAGCAGGTGGTGAAGCTCGGCGCGGGCGGGCTGTCGGACACCAATCGCAACAACACCAAAGACATCATCAACGGCAATGGACTGGATCCGATGGGCGGCACATCCATCGGCAACGGCATCTTCGATGCGCGCGGCATCCTCAATGGAGCCCCCGATCCATACGACGTCAAGGCGCTGGTGGTCCTCACCGACGGCGTCGAGAATCAGCCCAAGTACATCGCCGACGTTGCTCCACAGATTAACGAGCAGACCTACGCTATTGGACTGGGTACTCCGCAAAACACCAGCGCCGCGGCGTTGCAGGCCATCTCCGGGAACCATGGCGGCTTCCTGCTGATCACCGGCGCCATCGGAACGGACAACCGCTTCCTCCTGCAAAAATACTTCCTCCAGATCCTGGCGGGCATCAGCAACGCGGACATCGTTCTCGATCCGGATGGCCAGTTGGTCCCCGGCCGCGTGGAGCGGATTCCGTTTCAAATGATCCACGGCGACGCGGGGGTCGACGTCATCCTGTTAACGCCGTTTCCCAAAGCAGTCGACTTCCGCGTACAGACTCCCAGCGGCCGGATCATTGAACCATGGATGGCCTCGTCAAGTCCGCAAATGCGTTATGTGGAGTCCGCGGGCGTGGCCTACTACCGGCTGGTCCTGCCGGTCGAACTGCAAGCCAATCGTTTCGATCAGAGCGGCACGTGGCATGCGCTGCTCCGAATCGGAAAGCCGCGCTCGGATCGCACACCGAATTCGCGCGATGGCAGCGACCTCGGCATTCTGGAAGGACTGAACCGGCCGCCGGTTCGCCAGCAGCCTTCGCGCCGGGTTCAGACCACGGCCGTGAGCACGCTGGCTCGCAACACTGAGCTATTGTTCACTGCCGCGGGCGCGCCCCAGACTGTGTCGGCCGCAGCCACGCAGCGCATGCTGCCCTATAGCGTGGTGGTGCATGCGTATTCCAACGTATCGCTCCAAGCCCGCGTCCAGCAGAACAGCTTCGAGCCGGGCGCGACCGTCGTGTTGTACGCAACGCTGGCCCAGTCCGGAATTCCGCTCACCACGGGCGCAAGTGTGTTTGCGGAAGTAACGCGGCCTGACAATTCCACCGCGCTGCTGAATCTGACGTCACAGACCGACGGCGAATTCTCGGCTCATTTCACCACCAGCATGCCGGGCGTCTATCGCTTCCGCGTGCGCGCCCGCGGAGCCACGCCGAGAGGCGATATCTTCACCCGCGAGCGCACGCTCACAGTGGGCGTGTGGAGCGGCGGCGATCACATGCCCGATCCGCATCGCGGCGGGCAAGACGAAAAGCTATGTGAATTACTCAATTGCCTGACGCGCCCCGACGGCCCAATCAGCCGGGCTTTGGAAGAGCGTTTGCGTTCCATGGGACTCGACTTGGCGCAGGCGCGCAAGTGCCTGGGAATTCTCTGCGCGGGGAGGGATCCCAATAAAGATGAGTGAGCATTTCGACGTCGCGATCATTGGGGCCGGTCCCGCAGGATCGGCCGCGGCGCGCAGATTAGCTTCGTCCGGATGCCGCGTGGCATTAGTTGAGCGGACGCATTTCGAAGAGCCGCGCGTGGGCGAGTCGCTGCCGCCGGCGGTGCAACCGCTGCTGTCCGAATTGGGTGTCTGGCGCGATTTCATGCAGCTCGATCCGCTGCCGTCGTACGGCACTCGCAGCGTCTGGGGCGGGCCTGAACCGGAAGTCCACTCGCACCTGGGCAGCGCGTGGGGATGCGGATGGCATGTGGATCGCCAGGCGTTCGATCGCATGCTGGCCGCCTGCGCCGAGCAAGCGGGTGCGACGCTGTTTTGCGGAACGTCCTTCAAGAAATGCGAAGAGGCTGGCGACGCGTGGCTCCTGCGTCTGAGCGGCGGCCTGACGTTGCGCGCCCGTGCAGTCATCGACGCAACCGGCCGGTCCGCGCGCGTGGCAACCGGCCTGGCCGCCCAACGCCTGTTGCTGGACCGCTTGGTCGGCGTAGCCATGCAGTTCGACAGCGTGGACACCGCGCGCGAAGGCTACGTGCAAGTGGAAACCTCGGGCGATGGCTGGTGGTACACAGCGCCAGTCCCGCACGGCCGCATGATGGCGATGATCATGACCGACAGCGACCTCTGCGGCCGCGACCGCCTGTCGCGCGAGCCGGAGTGGGCCGCCCGGCTAACAACAGCCCCCGCCACAAGCGCGCGCCTGAGCAGCGCGAGCGTGCTGTGGGGCCCCCGAGTCTTTTTCGCGGCAAGCCAACGGCTCAGACGAAGTGACGTAGCCCGCCGCTGGATCGCAGTAGGCGACGCGGCGCTAGCGGTAGACCCAATCTCCGGCAGCGGCGTGATTCGTGCTTTGAAGTCAGCGAGGGCGGGGGCCGAAACGGTTCAGGCCATGCTGGAGGGCCAGACGGCCGAGGCCATCGGAGCCTATGAAACCGGCCGCGATGCCGAGTGTACAGAGTACCTGAAAGAGCGTGCGATGTACTACGGAATTGAGCACCGCTGGAGTGAATCGATGTTCTGGAAGCGCCGAGCGCTTGTCTCAACCTGAGCTGTCTTGCGAATGATCTGCTAACATTTGAGCAGCGGGCGAATGAAGCTTTTCTGGTGTACAACCTGGGTCTTGGGCGCGTTGCTGTTAATCGTGTCTCTCGATACAGTGCCCGACCCGCCCGCCGTAAGTCCACACACCGTCAGTGTCGAGCTGGACAGCTTGGCGCCGCAGCGTCTCAACCTCGACACCGCCATCGCCCGCCCTCAACTCAACGCCCGCCTGGTAGAGTCCTCGCAAGATGAAGGCCCCCACCATCCCGGCGACTCAATCCTACTAACAGGCCGCGCCACCGACCCCTCCCCACCTCCAGCAGCCTAATTACAAACTGTTTCGGGGCGCAACTCTGCTGCGTCCAATGCCTGTTTGATCCATCAACTCTTACGTCCGC
>DATDHK010000472.1:0-4211 GCA_036521635.1 Bryobacteraceae bacterium
CGTCTTTCCCAGAATTGCTTGTCGTTCCACGCATCCTCGCAAATCGTGAGGGCGGTGACGGAGCCGTCGAGCATCAGCGGAAGCTGTTTGGCGGCAGGCTCGAAATAGCGCGTTTCGTCGAAAACATCGTAGCTGGGAAGCAACATCTTGTTCTGACGAAAGGTTACGCGTCCGCGCTGCAAAACGGCTGCGCTGTTGTAGATCGGATTGCCGGATGAAGAGCCGGTGCGTGTGATGGTGCCGCAGATTATGGTGAGATCCAGGTCCGCGGTTTCTGAGGCAAGGCGTGCAAGATGCTGCTCGGCGCCATCCAGGAAACTTTGCTTTTCGAGCAGATCGCGCGGCGGATATCCCACCAGCGCCAGTTCGGGGAAAGCGACAACGTGGGCGCCGGAGTCGGCAGCCCGGCGCGTGAAAGAGAGGATGCGTTGTGCGTTACCGCAAAGATCGCCCACGGTGGAATTGGTCTGCGCCAGCGCGATCTTCATGCGGTGAACCCATTGTAGCGGGGCTAGGGGCTTGGGGCTGGGGACTGGTCAGTCCAGCAGATGCCCGAGTTTCTGCTTCTTCGTTCTAAGATATCCCGCCGTGGATTCATGCGGCGCCACAATGCATGGGATGCGCTCGATCACTCGAATGCCGGCGCGCTCCAGGGCGGCGATTTTGTCGGGGTTGTTGGAGAGCAGGCGTAGTTGCCGGACGTTGAAGTAAAGCAGAATTTCGGCCGGCATTTCGTAGTTGCGCAGGTCGGCCGCAAAGCCCAGGCGCTCGTTGGCTTCCACCGTATCCGCGCCGCCGTCCTGAAGTTCATATGCGCGCAGCTTGTTGAGCAAGCCGATGCCCCGGCCTTCCTGATGTTCGTAGATCAGCAGGCCCCTGCCTTCTTCCGCAATCAGGTTGAGCGAAAGCTCCAGTTGCAGGCGGCAATCGCAGCGCAGACTGTGAAACACGTCGCCGGTCAGGCATTCGGAATGAATGCGCACCAGCGGAGGTTCACTGGAGTCGACGTCGTCGCCCATGCGAAGCACAACGCACTCCTGCAAAACGCCGCCGTAGGCGCCTTCGAAACCGAAGATGCGAAAATGGCCGAACCTGCTGGGGAAATTGGCTTCCGCTACTTTGGTGAGCATCGGGCAGACGGTGTGCTTTCATTATAATGATCGGCAGGCGCGATGCTGGAACCGACTCAGTTAGTAGTGCTGTTGTTAAGGCTGGCCGCGGCTGCGTCTCTGGGCAGCATCCTCTCGAGGTTCAGCGCGTTCCAGCGGATGTTGATGCGCGAAGAGCGGACGCTGGTGCAGCGCGTGAAGCTGGCGCTGGGTTGTTCGGCGGTGTACGGCGCGGGCGTCGCCACGCGGGTTTTCATACCGGCATATCAGGCGGTGGACCTGGGACTCGAAGGCAGCCTGGTGGCCGGCATGGTGGGCGGCTACGTCACCGGTTTGTTGTCGGGAGTATTGATTTCGATTCCGGCGTTTTTCAATGGCGAACTGATGTCCATGCCTTTATTCGCCGGGGTGGGCGTGTTGGGCGGATTGCTGCGCGACATCGCGCCGGAGAAGGAAGACATCTGGCGATTCTCGCCGCTTTTCAGTTTGAGTCCGTTGCGATGGCGGCAGCGATCCTACCAGTTTCGCATGCTGTTTCAACTCGGCTGTCTGTTCGCCATCGTCTTTGCGGAATTGCTGCGGCTTTCCGTGGCGCGCCTGTTCGCGGCCAAGGGCGGCGTGTTTTGCCTGGCGCAAATCTGGGGCGCGCCGCATTTTGTGACCGCGATCGCGATTTGCTCGAGCACTGTGTTCGCCGTCATGCTGCCGCTTAAAATATGGAATAACACGCGCAACGAAAAGAAGCTCGAGGCCCAGCAGCTTCGCCTGAACGAGGCCCGGTTGGCTGCGCTCACCAGCCAGATCAATCCGCATTTTCTGTTCAATACTCTCAACTCGGTTTCATCGCTGATTCGCAGCAATCCCGATCAGGCGCGCAGCGTGGTCTATAAACTGTCGAGCATTCTGCGGCGGCTGCTTCGCAAAACCGACAACCTCACGCCGCTGCGAGAAGAGCTGGCGTTCATCGACAACTACATGAGCATCGAGATGGTGCGCTTCGGCGAGAAGCTTCGGTTCGTCAAGGAAATCGAGCCCGAGACGTTGGATCGAATGGTGCCGAGCATGCTCTTGCAGCCGATCATCGAGAACAGCATCCGGCATGGACTGAGCAGCAAAGTAGAAGGGGGCATGATCCGCGTGCGAACCTGGCTGGCCGAGGGCAAACTGCAATTGATGGTGGAAGACGACGGCGTAGGCATTCCGGAAACCAGGCTGGCGACTTTGTTCGAGCAAGGCATTGGAGTGAGCAACGTGAATGAGCGGCTGAAGGTATTGTTCGGCCAGGATTACCGGATGTGGATCGACAGCAAGCCGGGTGAAGGCACGCGCACGGGGATCGAAATTCCAGAAGTTCAGGTGGCGAGCGAGGAATTGACGACCGCGTGATGCTAGCGTCTACGGTCATCTTCATCATGCTGGCGGCTTTTCTGCTGATCGGCGGGATTGCCGCGCGCAAAGTTCGCGGTGGCACGCACACGGATTTGATCGTCGCCGGGCGATCGATGCCGTTGCTGCTGGCGCTGCTCACGATGACCGCAACGTGGGTGGATGGCGGCTATCTGCTGGGCACCGCCGAGGGTGCGTACAAATCCAGCTTTGCGCTAGCGGTGCAAGGCGGGCTGTGCTTTGGCTGTAGTTTGATATTGGGTGGGCTGGTGTTTGCGGGGCCGATGCGGCGGCTCGGATTTACTACGCTCATCGATCCTTTTGAATCGCGTTATGGCAAGCACTGGGCCATCGTTTTGTTCACGCCCGCGATGCTGGCCGAGGTTTTCTGGAGCGCGGAATTGCTGGCCGCCATGGGCTCGAGCTTCGCCGCATTGCTGGGTGTGAAGTTGGTGATGGCGATTCTGCTGTCGGCGATTGTGGTGACGGCATACACGATGGCCGGCGGACTTTGGTCGGTCGCGTACACGGATCTGGTGCAGCTTGGACTGGTTGCGTTGGGGCTGCTGGCCGCGCTGCCGTTCGTGCTTGGTTCGGTAGGAGGACTTCATGCCGGATTGGCGAGCTACACCGCGTATGCTCCTCTCGGCGCCAGCTTGATTCCTCATCGCAGCGCCTGGGGATGGCCGGCCACTGTCAGTTGGTGGGACGTCAGCATGATGTTGATGCTCGGCGGGATTCCCTGGAACTGCTATTTTCAGCGCGTGCTATCTTGCAAATCTCCGCGGCAGGCGCAGTCGATGTCGATTCTCTCCGGGCTGCTGACTATTGCCTTTGTGGTTCCGCCGCTGTTGATCGGAATGGCTGCGCTTAGCTTCCCGTGGCCGGCAGAGCTGGCGGCGCGTCTGAAGGAACATCCATCGGAAACGTTGCCGCTGATGTTGCGCCAGGCAACGCCTGCATGGGTTGCGCTGCTTGGACTCGGCGCGATTGTGGGAGCCGTGACATCCAGTTTTAGCTCATCCGTTTTGTCCGCGGCGTCCATGTTCAGTTGGAACTGCTGCAAGCGGCTGCTGTTGCCGAAATCGTCAATACGGCAAATGAAGTCGCTGATCCGGTATTCGGTGCTCGCATTCGGAGCCGGCGCTTTGTTAATGGCCCTCCGCGTTCAGAGCGTGCAGGAATTGTGGTTCTTCACTAGCGACCTGGTCTTCGTGCTGCTGTTTCCGCAATTAGTCTTCGCGATTTTCGATTCGAAGTCGAATCGCATCGGCTCCATGACGGCGTTTTTTCTTTCGCTGGTGCTACGGTTGGGCGGCGGCGAACCGCTGCTTGGATTGAAGCCCTTCATTCACTATCCTGAACTCTTCGCGGGAGTGCTGCCCGGACGTCCGCAGGATTGGTATGACGCATCCACCGGCGCAATGCTTTTTCCGTTCAAGACGCTGGCTGCGGCCGTGGGATTCGTCGTGTTGCCGATCGTATCGCGGCTCACAACGCACTGGAAACCGGCACAACGGTTGGCGAATCTCGCGCAGGACGAAGCGCTGGCCGCGGGCGCGCCCGAGACGGCATGAAAGTTGTACTGGCCTGGGCGGTGCATGCATTCACGGCTTTAGGATTGGTGGCCGCGGCGGCGATTGCGGTGCTCATCGTCGACGGGGCGTTTTACCGGGCCTTTTGGCTGATGATCGCCGCTACCGCGATTGATGCGCT
>DATDHK010000473.1:0-8344 GCA_036521635.1 Bryobacteraceae bacterium
ATTAGCTGGACAGTTCTGAGGTACATAGTGGGGCGGTCCCCCCGGACCGCAGCCGACGCCCTCGTCGGCCTTTGCATGGATTGCTCAATATTTCGGACGCGTGCGAGAGGTCGGCCAGGGGGCCGACCGCGGACCAGGGGGGTCCGCCCTGGGGTCCGCCCCACCAGACGGATTGACCAGCTAATTCTTGGACACTACACTAGGCCGTCCGCGTTGCTGAGTTTTTTCCGATGAGCAGCAGGATAAGGGCTGCCGCAATCACTGGAACAATACTTGCGCCGACCAGAATGGGCCGAAACGAATAATGGTCCGCGATCATGCCGATCAGGAACGTTGCGGCGATGGTCCCGATCCCCGCTCCGGTTCCACTCAAACCGCTTACGGTCGCCACGCTCCCCGCCGGATAGAGATCCGCCGGCAGCGTCAGTATGATCGTGGAAAATGCCGCATAGGAGAGCGTGGCAATCGCAAACGAGCCGACCAACCATGCGAACCCGTCCACAAAGGCGGGCAGCATCAACATGGCCATTCCAACGGCGCCGGCCACGCACACTACTTTGCGCGCGTTTCCCACTCGCCAACCGCGCTTGATCAGGTAGCTGGAAATGCCGCCGCCCGCGAAGTTGCCGATGTCCGCCGCGAGAAACGGGATCCAGAAAGCCAGCAAACTGTCCTTCGGCGAATAACCCTTCGACAGAAGAAAGATCGCAAACCAGTCCGTCACAAAAAACCATACCGGATCGGTCAGTGTCTTGGAAAGCACGATGCCCCAGGTCTCCGGCATCTTGAGCAGCGTCGAATACGGCAACCGCACATCGCTCTGCCGGACCGATTCAGCGGCGCGGTCTTCCAGAAGAATTTTTCTTTCCGATTCCGGCAGTCGGGGATGCTCCTCCGGTTTGCGGTAAATCGCGCGAAAGAGCGGAATCCATAAAAATCCAAGCAAGCCCGATACCAGAAATGCCGGCCGCCATCCGCCGAAAGCCTGATACAACCCATATGCCAGGAACGGCGCAATCGCTCCACCGATCGAAGAACCGCTATCGAATAACGCCACCGCCCATCCGCTCTCCGCGCGCGGGAACCATTCGGCGACGGCCTTCGCAGCCCCCGGCCAATTCGCCGACTCGCCTGCGCCCAGCAGAAATCGGAACGAACAGAAGCTGCGGAGCCCGCTCGCAAACGGCGCCAGCATCGACGATAGAGAATAAAATCCAACCGCCAAAGACAGTCCCTTGCGAAGTCCGACAGTATCGAGGAATCGTCCAGATATGGTCTGGCCGATGGCGTACGCCACGCGAAAAGAAATGATGAGCAGCGCGAACTTCTGATTGTTCCAACCGAATTCGTGCTTGATGTCCGGCGCCAGCACGCTCAGCATCTGCCGGTCCAGGTAGTTGATGACCGTGGAGAGGAACAGGACGCCGCCGATGTACCAGCGCAGATGTCGAATGGGCGGTTTCACGTTGCCCGAAAGCACCTATGTGAACTTGTACGTGCCCGGAACGGGCAACGGCACTGGATCGATCTTCAACTTGTAATCGAACTCCTTGGGCTGCAGGTCCTGCTTCGAAGCCATGATCATGTCCCACGTGACTTTCATGCCGGAATAGCCGGACTCGCGGCCCATAATCGCGGTCATCGTGCTTTCGGCGACGCGCATTCCCTGGTTGATATACGGACCCGATCCGGTGATGCTCCTAAGCATGTCGATATGTTCCTGCACATACGGGTTGATGCCTTTGGCGCCCATATCCAAACCGGTGCTGCGGCCCTTGGCCCCAACGATCAGATCGCTAACGTTGCGATAAAGGCCATTCGGATACTGGCGGCAGTGGCTCGCAAGGCGGACCCCGTTTGGATACACGAAGTCGGAAAACATGTGGTCGTAAATATTCCCGTACACCTCCTCGCGTGTGCGCCACACGGTTCCGCCCGACGCAACCACTTCCACAGGGTGCGTCCCCATGACCCAATTCATGAAATCGATATTGTGGAAATGCTGCTCTACGATCTGGTCGCCGCAAATCCAAACGAACGAATACCAGTTGCGGTGCTGCCATTCCATATCGCTCCACTTCGGATCTCGCGCAGCGGCGTGGATCACCGGCCCGCCCAGGTAATTCGAGTTGAGCGCAACAATATCGCCGATGGCGCCATGATGGATCTTGTCTACTGTTTCGACGTATTCCCGATGAGAGTGGCGTTGCGCGCCCGACATGACGGTGAGTTTTTTCGCTTCAGCGATTTTCACCGAATCCATGAACCTGCGCACGCCCACGGGATCGGTTGCAATCGGCTTTTCGGTAAACACATGCTTACCGGCGGCGATGGCGGCTTCAAAATGCTGGGGCCGGTAGCCCGGCGGCGTGGCCAGCATCACGATATCGACATCCGATTTGATGAGCTTCTGAAAGGCATCGAACCCGACAAAGTGATGTTCGGGCGTTACCTTTATCCGTGATTGAACGGAGGCCACCAATTCCTCCGCCGTCAATTGCACCGGCTTGCCGTTGCGCTCCACCGTAATGCCGGCATCGCGGGCGACGTATTTGCTGTCGCTGCGCAGCCGGTTCAACGCGCCTTCCAACTTATCTTCGAAGACGTCCGCCAACGCCACAATCTCCACGTTGTCGCTGCCGGTCAGGAGATTGACCGCAGCCTGAGTGCCACGTCCGCCGCAACCAACCAGGCCCGCCTTTAACCGGTCCTTGGAAGACGCGCCGCGCGCAAGAGCCATGGCGGATGTGGCGGCAATAAATGTCCGGCGAGAGACTGAATCGATGGATTGCATACGCAGCATCATATAACATCGATGTGGCGTACGCACTCGTGCGAAATGGCACATAGTCATCCCAGATCCGAACAATTTTCGTGGGGCGGCTCCCCCGAGCCGCGCCGGGCGCCCTCGCCCGGCTGCCGGTGTGTTCAACAAGATCCGATGAGGCCGACGAGGGCGTCGGCCGCGGGACAGGGGTCCCTCCCCACAAAACTACGTGGCATTTCGCACTCGTGCGTGCGCCACGAATACTCTAAGCTAGGATGACAGTTCACGACCGATGAAGTCTCCATTGTTTCTCACTGCCGCCATATTCTTCTCCGTGAGTGCCGTGCTGCACGCTCAAGGTCCAGGACGAAGCTACGGCAGATCGGCCGTCATCACGCAACAGGGCATCGTCGCCACCAGCCAAGCGCTGGCGTCTCAAGCCGGAGTTCAAATATTGACGCGCGGTGGCTCCGCCGTCGACGCCGCAATTGCGGCGAACGCTGTCCTGGCCGTCATGGAGCCGGACATGAACGGCGTCGGCGGCGACCTGTTTGTCTTGTACTGGGACGCGAGCACGGGCAATTTGACTGGGCTGAATGCGTCAGGACCCGCGCCGAAAGCTCTCACTCCAGAATTTCTCAACAAGTCCGGCATTCAGGTAATGCCCACGGAAGGAATCCATAGCGTCACCGTCCCGGGCGCAGTGGACGGCTGGGCGAAGATGCACGCGCGCTACGGCAAGCTGCCCTGGAAGGATCTGTTTCAACCGGCCATCGCTTATGCCGAGCAGGGATTTCCGGTGCCGGAGGTCATCCAGGAAGCGTGGTCGGACCCGGTCCCGCTAAAGAAGCTCCGCGCCGATGCCGAATCGGTTCGCGTCTTTCTTCCCGAAGGGCGGCCTCCAAACGTGGGTGAAATTTTTCGCAATCCTGGCTTGGCCAAAACGCTTCGGCTAATTGCCGAACAGGGCCGCGATGCGTTTTACAAAGGCGATATCGCCGCCGCGATTCTAAAAACATCTCACCGGCTCGGCGGGACGCTGACCCAGGCCGATCTGGCCACGTTCTCTTCCGAATGGGTCACGCCCATCTCAACGGAGTATCGTGGCTGGCGTGTGTACGAACTTCCTCCCAATGGTCAGGGAATGGCCGCGCTCGAGATGCTCAACATAATGGAAACGGCGCCTCGTGTTTCCGGCGGTGAGGCATCCAGCCCGGCCGAAATGCACAAGCGCATCGAGGCCATGAAGCTCGCGTATTCCGATCTGCAACGCTACGACGCGGATCCGCGTTTTTCCGATATTCCAGTGAGCGCCTTGCTCTCGAAAGACTACGCGCGCAAGCGTGCAGCGCTCATCGACCCGCGTCAAGCCAACTGCAATGTCGCGCCGGGCCGGCCCGTCGAGGGCGATACGACCTACCTGACCGTCGTCGATCGCGCCGGCAACATCGTGAGTTGGATTCAGAGTATCGCCGACAACTTCGGCTCGGGGATCACTGTGGAAGGTCTGGGTTTCATTCTCCATAACCGCGGCTGGGGTTTCACGCTTGAACGCGATCATCCCGATGTGCTCGCCGGCGGAAAGCGCCCGTTCCATACCATTATTCCCGCGTTCATGGAACGCGGCGACGAACATATCGGATTCGGAATCATGGGCGGCGCCAACCAACCGCTGGCTCACGCGCAGTTCGTGTCCAACATCGTCGACTACGGCATGAATCTGCAAGAGGCGTTGGAGGCGCCGCGCTTCTATAAGAAAACGGCGGGCGGCTGCGATGTGTCCATCGAGGGCCGCGTACCGCTGGCGACGCTGCAACAACTCTCCGAGCGAGGCCACGAAATTCGAATTCGTCGCGCGTACACCACGGAAATGGGACGGGGCCAGGCTATTCTTCACAATTCCCGGACTCGTACGAATTACGCAGCGTCGGATCCCCGTGCAGATGGCTTCGCGAATCCGGAGCCTATACTGGCGAAATAAAACTATGTAGACTGGAACCGGGCTTGACTATGAGACTGAGCATCTTGTTCCTCGCCTGCGCATGCGGCGTGGCTTTCGGCGCGAACGCGCAATTCAATGGATATTGGGACATCACGGTGCATGACGAGAAGCACCCGCGCGCCTGGTGGCTGAAAATCGAGGGCGCGGACACCGCTGCTCCCAAAGGCGCCTTCATCAGCGCTTTCGCCGGCGACCTGAATCAGATCGAAGAAATCTTGATCGACGGGAACGAGCTCGTCTTTGGTTTTCGGCCCAAATCGACCGCTGCCGAACCCGGCCCGCGTCATCTTGTGTATCGCGCGCGGCTCGCCGGAGAAAAGCTCGAGGGCACGTTCGCAACCGAGGGACAGAACCGCCCGCCCGTGACCTGGACCGGCGTGCGCGCGCCGGCCATTCAGGAAAAAGACGACGGGAGTTGGCGGGATGGCGAGAGCATCGACCTGTTCAACGGCCGCGATCTATCCGGTTGGCATGCGCTCGAATCGGACCGTGAATTCAAATGGGCAGCGGCGAACGGCATTTTGACGGGTCCGGGACACGGGGCCAATTTGATTACCGATCGCAAATTCTGGAATTTCAAGCTGCACCTGGAATATAAGATCCCGCCGAAGAGCAATAGCGGGATCGGTTTGAGAGCCCGATACGAAGTTCAAATTCGGGACGACGACGGTAAGCTGGACACTCACAGCAACGGCGCGCTGTATAGCCGCATTCCGCCGCGTGTGAACGCGACCAAGCCGCCCGAGGAGTGGCAAACCTACGACATTCGACTGGTCGGCCGGCAGGTCACCGTGGTCCTGAATGGCCAGACGATTATCGACCACGGAATCATCGAGGGCCTTACGGCGATCGCGAGCGATCCGAACGAAGGCGAACCCGGCGCAATCATTTTGCAGGGCGATCACGGCGCTGTGGAATTCCGCAATATCAAGCTCACGCCTTTAGTGAAGAGGTAATCGGTATGAACATTTCACGAAGAGTTTTCCTGGGCAGCGTGGCCGCGTCGCGGTTGCTAGCCGCCCGTCAATCCAACGGACCCAAAATTGGAGTAACGGATTGGAATCTCAAAAAAACCGGCGACCTGGATGCGGTACCGCTGGCAAAATCACTCGGTTTCGATGGGGTGCAGGTCAGTCTCGGCCGGAAGCTCGTCGATGGCAGGCTGGCTTTGGAGAACGCTGAAATTCAAGCGCAATACATCGCGCGGGCGAAACAACAGAACATCGCGCTGGCGGGAACCTGCCTGGATATTCTTCACGTGAACTTTTTGAAAAACGACAAGCTCGGGCAGAAATGGGTGGCCGATGGCATCCCCATTACGAAGGCCCTGAATGCGGGCGTCATGCTGCTGCCTTTCTTCGGGAAGGGCGCGCTGGAAACGCAGCAGGAGCGCGATTATGTTGCGGATGCGCTGAAGGAAGTCGCGGGCGAAGCGGAGCGCGCGGGAATTCTGCTCGGACTCGAAGACACGATTTCAGCCGAGGACAATGTCCGGATCATGGACCGCATCAAGTCGCCGGCGGTGCTCGTATACTACGACGTGGGCAACTCCAACCGAAACGGTTTTGATGTCGCGAAGGAAATCCGTTGGCTGGGGAAAGCCCGCATTTGCCAAATGCATCTGAAGGACAAAGCGTACATCGGCGACGGCCCAATCGATTTCACCGCGGTGATGAAAGCCATCACGGAAATCGGTTATCAGGGGTTCGCCAACCTGGAGACCTCGTCGCCGTCGGGTTCGATAGAAGACGACATGCGCCGAAATCTCAAGGCGGTCCGCGAATATTTGGCAAAGGCCCGCAACGAGTTGTAGGGCAGGTTGGCAACCTGCCGCCGATTGAAAATCGGCCTTCTACGCCTTCAACTCGTGCAGATACGGATAGCTCGCCTTCAGTTGATCCATGTTCAGCTCAACGAAGTAGTTTTTCACTCCGCCCGTCTTCGCGGCCGCGAACAGTTTCTTCCAATCCACCGCGCCTTGCCCCACGGCCACCTGTTTTTTCTCGGCCGGCGACCAATCCTGCAGATGCAGCGAAATGAATCGGCCAGGATATTTCGTCAGGTAAGTAGCGGCTTCGTAGCCGAGGCTGATCACCGAAACCTGAAATTGCATCTTTACCAGTTTTGGATCCAGGATGCTCATCAGCTTGTCATAGACAAGCACACCGTCGATTTCCTTGAATTCAAAATTGTGATTGTGGAAGCCGGCCTGCATGCCCGCCTTCTGTACCTTTTCTCCGATCCGGTTCAATTCTTCGGCTGCGGCCGTCCAATCCGCCATGCCGGCCTCCGCCCGAAGTCCGAACGTCGACAGGACCATCTGCTTCAAGCCAAGATCTTTGGCATACCCGATTCGGTCGTCGAGATTCTCTTTCATTTCCCGAAACTGATAGTGGCAGCTTTCACACGCCAGGCCCGCCCGATGAATCGCTTCGCGGATTTCCGACGCCTTCTTATTCACGAGCGGCCCGTACCCCGACTTTTCATATCCGGGCGGCGAACACATCTCGATGTTCCGGTAACCGATGGATCTAAGCTCCGCGAGCGTGCCCTCCAAATCTTTCCCCAACGCATCTCGCACAGGGTAAGTCTGGCAGCCGATCGGCATACCCAACGGATCGGCGTGAAGTGCCAGCGCCGCGGTAATGCCCATTGCGCTTTGATTCAGAAACTGTCTTCTTGAAAGCGACTGCGTCATGACTTCGGCTCCCAACCCTTGCGATACTCCCGCGCAAGATACTTGTTCGCTTCCGAAACGTTGGTGATGCTCATGTTCGCAGCGTCGTATTTCAGTCTCTGACGGCTCCGCAGCGCAACTCCGTACAGATTGACGGCCTCCGAAATCGGACCCGTATTCAAAAAGCTGCCGGACGAGTGCTTCCCGCCCCTGCAACCCGCAATCCACTGTTTCAGTCCCGCCGACAACTCACCCGGATCGCGCTGCCGCCGCGCAGTCGTTTCGGGCGCCTGATAGCCGCGCATTCTCTTGTCCGGAATGATACGTGGATTCTCTACGCGGAATCCAGCCAGGATTTTTCCCTTGTCTCCCACAAACATCATCGCCTCGATTGGAAATTCTTTGCCGTCCTCGTCCAATTCATCGGGAGTGGGCGGCCGCATTCCGCCGTCGTACCAAATCAAATCGACGGCCGCACGTTGTCCCTTCGCGGGATATCGGAAGCGAACCGAACAGGCCGTTGGGAACGAAAAATCGTTCTTCACCGTCACTGCCACGTTGTCGTCATTGAGAACGCAATTGTGGCTCAACATCGGCTCGATGCTGGTCGGGCCGCTCAGCTCGAGAGCGTTGAAAACCGTCCAAAGACTGTAGTGGCCCATATCCGCCATGGATCCACCGCCGAAGTCATACCAGCCGCGAAAAACCGCGTGCGTGTAATTCGGATGATAGGGCCGGTCCGCTTCCGGGCCCAGCCACAAATCCCAATCGAATCCTTTTGGGACCGGAGGCGTATCGGTGGGAATAGTCGCGTACTGCGGCCACATCGGACGATTGCTCCAGTTGTGGACTTCACGCAGTGTACCGATCGCGCCATCCTTGATCCAAGCCAGCACCT
>DATDHK010000474.1:0-6418 GCA_036521635.1 Bryobacteraceae bacterium
ACATCCACGCGACCGAGGTCGGCGGCACGCATCCGGCGCTGATCGAGGCGATGGGCCGCGGCGCCCTGGTGCTTTTTTTGAACACGCCGGAAAATGCGGAAGTGGCGGGCGACGCGGGCATCCCGTTCGAAGCCGGTGAGCTGGGCGAAAAGCTGGAGAAAGTGCTGGCGATGTCGGCCGACGACTGCGCGGATTGGGGTCGGCGCGCTGCCGAGCGAGTGGCAAAATCGTATAGCTGGGACGCGGTGACGGACCAATATGAGCGCCTGTTCCTGAAAACAATGGGGTGACAGGAAGCTGTGAAAAAATCAAGACCAAAGAACACAAGGAATACGAGGAACACCAGGAACACCAGACCAGTTCGGATACCTCACGTGTTTCTGGTGTTCCTCGTATTCCTCCGTGTTCTTGATTTTTTCACAGCTCCTGTCACCCCATTAATTTACTATTGACCTATGGGCACTGCCGCCTACCGGTCCTGGGTTGAAATTTCCCTCAAGCAGATTGCCGAAAATTTCCGGGCCGTGCGCGACGTCGTCGGTCCGGCCGTGGAAGTGATGCCGGTGGTGAAGGCCGACGCGTATCGTCATGGAGCGATCGAGGTGTCGCGCACGCTCACCGCGGAGGGCGCGCGCTGGCTGGCGGTCAGCAATGTCGACGAGGGTGCGGTCCTGCGCGAACATGGCATCACCGCCCGAATTCTGGTGATGGCCGATTTTCTCCCGGTCGAGCGCACTCGGCTGCTGGACTGCGATCTCACACCCGTCATCCATTCGCTCGGCGACATTCGCGAATGGGATCGCATGGCGCGCGAGCGTAATGTTGCCGCGCCTTATCATTTGAAGATCGACACCGGCATGGGGCGCCTGGGCGCCTGCGCTTCCGCGCGAGAGATTCTTGACGCGATCGGCGCGGCCCGCCACGCGCAGCTCGAAGGGTTGATGACTCACTTCGCTTCCGCCGCCAACTACGCCACGTCGCAAACCGACGAGCAGATTCGCGCGTTCAGCGTCGTCTGCGGCGAGTTGTCGAAAGCCGGCGTGAGTCCGCCTTTACTGCACATGTCGAGCAGCACACCCGTGGTTTACGGACGCCGCGAAGCGTGGCAGCGGATGGTGAGGCCGGGTCATGCCATCTATGGCTACGTAAGTCCGGTTGCGAAAGGAACTCCGCCGCCCGCCGTCGTGGAGGTAAAGCCTGCGCTAACCTGGAAGTCGGCGGTGCTGGCCGTGAAGGACCTTCCGGCGGGCACGCTGGTAGGCTATGGAGGTATGTTCAAGGCAACGCATGCGATGCGCATCGCGGTGCTGGCGGCGGGATATGCGGACGGCATTCCACACCGGCTGTCGAACAAGGGGCGGGTCATCGTGAAGGGTCACTTCGCGCCAATCGTCGGAGCCGTCTCGATGGATCTCACCACCATTGATGTGACGGATTGTCCGCCGGTCGAGCCCGGAGATTCCGTAACGCTGCTCGGCGCCGAAGGCGACGCATCCATCGACGCGCAGCAGATCGCCCGCATTGCCGGCACTATATCCTATAGCGTGCTGTGCGGCATTCACGCCCGGGTAAAGAGAATTTACGTGGATCGAGACTGATGAAAGACGTTCGCTACGCTCTACGCATGCTGGCGAAAAGCCCGGGCTTCACCGCCCTTGCCGTGCTCACGCTGGCCCTGGGAATTGGCGCGAACACTGCTATTTTCACCGTCGCCAACGCTCTGCTGTTGCGTCCGTTGCCCTTCGCGGATCCTAACCGGCTGGCATTGATCGGGGTGATGCGCTCGCAACTCACCCTGATGTCGTATCTGCGATTCACGGCCATTCGGGAACAGAATCACTCCTTTTCCGGCATTGCTACAGTCACAACCGAAAGCTTCAATTTCAGCGGACGGGGAGACGCCGAGGAGGTTCCTTCGGCGCGCACTACCTGGAATTTTTTCGATGTCCTGGGTGTACGCCCCGTGCTGGGCAGAACATTCGTAGTGAGCGACGACGAGCCCGGCGGTAAACAAGTGGCCCTGATCACCCACTCGTTTTGGACGGCGCGTTTTGGCGGATCGCCGGATATCGTCGGCCAGAATATTACTCTCGACTTGCGCGATTACACCGTGATCGGCGTGCTGCCGGCGGATTTTTCTTTTTCGTACCTGGGACCGCGAACCGATATTTGGGCTACCCGCGTTTACGACCTGAATCTCATAAGCCCGTCGCAGGTCCAGCGCGGGGCCGGATTTCTGACCGCCATTGCCCGCTTGCGTAAGGGTGTCACGCGCGATCAGGCACAGGCGGAGATGGCCGTCCTCAATCGCCAATTTTCGCACGCCAATCCGGGCCGGCCCGATTCCGATCCGAGAATAGTTATTGAAGTCACCGATCTGCGGCAGCACTTCGTGGAGAATTTCCGTTCCGCTCTGCTCATGCTGCTGGGAGCCGTGGGATTGGTCTTGCTGATCGCTTGCGCCAACGTAGCCAGCCTGCTGCTGTCGCGCGCGCTGGGCCGCAGGAAAGAGATCGCTATTCGAGCCGCTATCGGCGCAAGCCGTGGCGTGCTTTTGCGCCAATTGATAATCGAAAGCCTGATGCTGGCCGGCGCCGGCGGAATCGCCGGCACTTTGCTGGGCCTGGGAAGCACGCGTATGTTGTCGGCGCTTGCCGCCCGCACGCTCCCGCGTTTTGCGAACTTGCATGTCGATGGAGCGGCTCTGGCTTTCACGGCGGCCATTTCGGTCGCGAGCGGATTGTTCTTCGGGCTCGTTCCATCGCTCCAACTCTCCAAGCCGGATCTCAATGCGGTGCTGCGCGATGAAGGCCGGGGCAGCGCCGGCAATCGCCGCCGCAACAATGGGCGCAACATTCTGGTGGTCTCGCAGGTCGCCCTTTCCATGGTTCTGTTGGTGGGCGCGGGCTTATTCATTCGCAGCTTCATTCGTCTGCAGACGGCCACCCCGGGCTTCGATCCTCAAAATGTTTTATCCATGCGGATCTCTTTGCCGCCGACTAAATATCCAGGCCGTCCACAGATGATCGCTTTCTACCATGAAGCGATGGCGCAGCTACGGACTCTGCCGGGCGTGGAGTCGGTGGCCATCTCTTCGGCCCTTCCGGTGAAGGGAACGCGGAGGTCGCCGATGCTGATAGAAGGACAGCCGGTGGTGCCGATCGGCGAGCAGCCTATGCTGAATATTCAAGCCATCAGTCCCGATTACACGAAGGTATTGCGTGTGCCGCTGGTTCGCGGGCGGGAGTTCACCGAGCATGACGGCGCCGATGCGCCGCCGGTGGTGATGGTCAATCAGGCCCTGGTGCGCCGCTATTGGCCGAATGAAAATCCTATCGGGAAACGGATTTATTTGGGAACCACTCCCCAGGCGGCGGAGGTTGCCGGCGTCCTGGGCGATATCAAGAACGAAAATCTGATGCATGAGACCACTCCCGAAGTTTTCGTGCCGTTTCCGCAATTGCCGTGGCCGTCCTTGAATCTGACAATTCGAACCACGCGCGATCCACACAACTCGATTTCCGCGGTTCGCCGGCAGATATCCCGGATCGATAAGGATCAACCCGTCACCAACGTTCAAACGCTGGAGGAACTGCTGGATACGGCCAGCGCCCAGCCGCGCTTCACCATGCTCCTATTGGGTATTTTCGCGTCGACGGCTCTGATTCTCGCGGTGGTCGGCATCTACGGCGTCATTGCGTATTCGGTTGCGCAGCGCACGCAGGAGTTGGGCATTCGCCTGGCGTTGGGCGCGGCCAAGAGCGACATTCTGAGACTGGTGTTGGGGCACGGGCTGCTTCTGGCGTTGAGCGGTGTGGCGCTTGGGACCATCGCTTCGGTGGCGCTCACGCGCGTGCTGTCGAGCATGTTGTACAAGACCAGCGCGACCGATCCGACTATTTTCTCCATCAGCGCGGTGTTGTTTTTAGTGGCGGCATTGATAGCCAGCTATTTGCCGGCGCGGCGAGCCATGCGCATCGACCCGACGGATGCGCTGCGGTGTGAATAAGCTATTTGTGGGGCAGGTTGGTAACCTGCCGCGGCGGTTGACCGCCGCTGTTTGGGAAAGCCGATTTTACAATCGGCGGCAGGTTACCAACCTGCCCCACATCTAATGGCGGTTCTGCTTAGTTGCTCCGGTGTCCGAAAAGCGTTTGGCGCGCGCCTTCTGCTCGATGATTTTTCCCTGACCATTTCCGAGGGCGAGCGCACCGGGCTGATCGGCCCGAATGGCAGCGGCAAGACCAGCCTGCTCGAAATCCTGGCCGGGAATGAACCGCCGGACGCCGGCGACCGCGCGCTGCGCAAGCAAACTCGCCTGGCATACGTCCCTCAGGATTCAGTTTTCAAACCAAGCGACACGGTCATGTCGGTGCTGCGCGCGGCCTTGAATGACACGTTGCGCATCGACATGATGCTGGACCGCGCCGGATTCGAGGACCCGGACGCCCCCGCGGCGACGTTGTCGGGAGGCTGGAGAAAGCGGCTGGCCATCGCGGCTGCGCTGGTTACGTCGCCGGACGTGCTGCTGCTGGACGAGCCGACGAATCACCTGGATCTCGACGGCATACTTTGGCTGGAGCGCGCCATCGCCGGCGCGAACGCCTGCCTGGTGGTAACGCACGACCGCTACTTTCTCGAGAACGTGGCCACTCGCATGGTGGAGATCAATCCCGCATATCCGCAAAGCGCGTTTCAGGTGAACGGGAACTACAGCGAGTTTCTGGAGAAGCGCGAGCAGTTTTTCGAGGCGCAATCCAAGCAGCAGGATTCGCTCGCAACTAAGGTCAAACGGGAAGTGGAGTGGCTGCGGCGCGGACCCAAGGCCAGAACGGGAAAATCGAAAGCTCGCATCGATGCGGCCGGCCGGCTGATCGAGCAGCTATCGGCGGTGACGGCGCGCAACCGCACGTCCACGGCAAAGATCGATTTCACCGCGTCGGACCGGCAAACGAAAGTGCTGATCGAAGCGGAAGGCATCGGGAAATCCCTGGGCGGACACACTCTCTTTCGAGATCTGGATATTACCCTGTCGCCCGGCGTCCGCATCGGTTTAGTAGGAGCGAACGGAAGCGGAAAAACTACGCTGCTCAAGATATTCGAAGGGACGCTGGAACCCGATGAAGGAAGCATCCGGCGCGCGGAGTTTCTGAAAATCGTGAGCTTCGCGCAGGACCGCGCGGAGCGCTTGAACCTGGACATCAGTCTGCGCCACACGCTTTGTCCGGACGGCGATTCGGTGATTTATCGCGGACGGCCGATCCACGTCGCCGGATGGGCCAGGCGATTTCTCTTCCGCGGCGATCAACTGGAGATGCCGGTGTCCAGCCTTTCGGGCGGAGAGCGCGCCCGCGTGCTGATAGCCCGCCTCATGCTGCAAACCGCGGACGTGCTGCTGCTCGACGAACCGACTAACGACCTGGATATTCCAACGCTCGAAGTGCTGGAAGAGAGCCTGCTCGATTTTCCCGGCGCGCTGGTGCTGGTGAGTCACGACCGTTATTTGCTGGATCGCGTGTCGACCGCGGTCGTCGGCCTCAATGGATCGGGCGAAGCGGGAATCTTCGCCGACTATTCGCAATGGGAGGTGGCCCGCAACGAACCTTCGCCGGAGCAATCCGTCGTGAAAGAGCCGCAGGCGCCGCTCAACGATGCATCTCCGAAACGCAAGCTGTCCTATATCGACCAGCGCGAGTGGGACGCGATGGAGCAAAAGATTTTGGAAGCGGAAGAAGAAGCCGCGCGCTGGCAGCGCGAAGTTGAGGAAGCCGCGTCGGACGCAAAACGTCTGCCGGACGCCTTTCAGAATTTGCAGGACGCCCAGGCGCGTGTCGCCGAATTCTACGCGCGCTGGGCAGAGCTGGAATCGAAGATCCAAAAATAACTCAAGGATGAAGACGCGAGCATCAGGCGCCGATCAGCTTGCGGACCGTGTCGGTTGAATTCGCAAGCCCTACGATACTCGCGACCCTCACGAGTTTTGTCCGAAAAAGAGGCTTGGTCGGTTTTTCTGTAGTAATCATCAGGCTGCAGCGCGCCAGATGGGCGGCTGCAACGTGAAGGGCGTCGACAACAGAGATGCCGTGTTTCATCGCCTCTCGACCGCCGATCTCGAACATTCGATCCAGATTTCCCCAGCAACTGGCGTGACTGAAATATTCTTCATAGAATTCCAACTCCGCCTTCCGTCGGCGGTGTGTTGGTTGAAGAATGACCTCTAGTTTAACGAGCGGGCTATACCAGAACTCGAGATTAGGTTCAGAGAGCACGGCGAGAGCGCAATCCCTGAGTCCTTGTTCGCCTCTAAAAGCGGCAATGAGGACGCCTGAATCAAGGAAAACCTTATTCAAGAACTCCCTCAGTCGGACCGCCCACGGGCCTCCGCCAGCAGCCTGTGGATCTGCTCGACAGATAGTGT
>DATDHK010000475.1:0-1584 GCA_036521635.1 Bryobacteraceae bacterium
TGACACCGCGAATTGGGATCGGAACCCGCGAAACTCATCCGCACCACCGAACTGGATTCTCCCGCGCCCCACAGTTCGACATACAACTGGCGGTCGCCAAAATACAGGATCTTTCCGCTGGTGCGCGCCAGGTATCGAACCTGTTTACTAGTCTGCCCGAGGTTCTCTTCGAACCGGACCGCGCCTTGTACGCACGCCCCGGCCGTCAGCGCCAGCGTAGCCAGGCAAAGGGTTCTAGTGTAGTGCGTCATAAATATTGACCGGTAAAAGTGGGGCGGACGCCCCCGTCCGCGCCGGACCCCGGGTCCGGTTGTCCAGAATACAAACAAAAGGCCGACGAGGGCGTCGCCCGCGGACCTGGGGGTCCGCCCCACATGCTCTCTGAAAGGCGCAGGATTTACGATGCACTACACTAACTCGAAAAGAATGCGTCATTGCACGGTCACCAGGTAATCGCGCGTCCCGGCAGGAAGATTGAATCCGGCCGGCGCCTGCACGGTAATCAGCGCGGTACCCTTGCCTGCCAACTGTAGCGACAATGAACGCGAGCTTTCGCCGGGACGGAAATCGAGCGAGTCCACCGCCGGGCGCACCACTGCTGGATTGGACGATTGTACCTTAACGACGATGGTGCTTTGCGACGCCCCCAGCGGCTGCTCGCCAGACCCGAAAGGAGTATCCAGGCCCAGCGTCACAGGCACGCTGGCGGAGCCCGCGCTCAATGGTATTGTCAGCCCGGAATTATTCACGCCGCCGATCCGCACCACGGGATCGACAATCTGCAGGCGCGTCGTCGCCGTATCGAAGTCCGTCGTCGCGCTCACGCTGATTTCACTCGAGCCGGCAGGCCCAGCCCCTTCCAGAAATATCGTCTTGGAACCACTGGCGTCCAAATCCAGCGCCAGCGAGGTCTTCCCCGCCGTCAGCCGCTCCGTGCTGAAAAGCAGCGTTCCACTTGACGAGCTCAGCGTCGCGCTGACGGGGTCGCGGCGGGAACTTCCGGCTTGCAACTGAATCATGAGCGATCGGCCCACGGTGGTGTTCGACAAATAAGCCGAGAGCCGCCAGTTCTCCACGTGCACCGTCACGCGGTCCGGACTGAGGGGAATCCCCGAAGAGGTCTCGATCAGGATCTGCGTATCGCCGGGCCGCAAAAATGCAATCGGGAAATAACACGCCGACGGACCGCCCCCCTGAAACACAAATGCTTGACTGCCTGAAAGCTGGACGATCGAGCTATCCACGGAACGTACCGTCACCGGCACAGTTACGCCCGGCCGCACGCTCCCGTTCCAACTGGTATTAATCCGGCCGAACTCCACCAAACCCAGCCGGAGCCCCAGACTCGAAGTGTTGCCGGGGGGCGCGAAGCGAAGCTCCGATGAATCCGGCGCCAATACGACGGGCAGAAAATCGACCGTGACAACCGCATCGTCATACCCCGCGGCGTGCAGCCGCACCTCGGCCGAGCCTTCGGCCGCCAGCCCTTGGACGTAGAATTGCGCACTGTCCGTGAGCGTAACGGCGCTCTGGCCGGGCGTGTCCGTGGCGGATGAAACCAGCAGCTTGTCCGGATTCAGCGAC
>DATDHK010000476.1:0-1858 GCA_036521635.1 Bryobacteraceae bacterium
CGGCGCCGGCGTATTCCTACTTGCTGGGATTCTCGCCCCAGAACCTGAAAATCGACGGACGATTCCACAGCTTGAAGGTCGCACTCACCAGCAAGGAAAAATTCGAGATCCAGGCGAGGCACGGTTACTTCGCGCCGAAGACGCTCATGGACCCCGCCGAATCGGCGAAACTCGAGATTCAGGAAGCTTTATTCTCGCAAGAGGAGATTCGCGACTTGCCCGTGGAGTTCCAAACCCAGTTTTTCAAGAAGGATGAGGCCCAGGCGCGTTTGGCGGTCCTGACGCACTTTGACTTGAGAGGCATCCACTTCCAGAAAGCGCTGGGGCGCAACAACGATGAGCTGACGATCGTCACCGGAATCTTTGACGAGAATGGAAATTTTGTAACCGGGCTTTCCAAAATCGTGAACATGAAGTTGCTGGACACCACGTACACGCGATTGAGCCGCTCGGGATTCACCGTAAAAAGCAGTTTTGACGTGAAGCCCGGCACTTACCTCGTGCGTCTGGTGGTGCGAGACGCCGTGGGAGCGCAGATGGCGGCGCGCAACGGGGCCGTGGTCATTCCTTATTGAAGCGAAGTGATTGTGGTGGAGGAAATATGAACATACGATCAAGTTGCACACAAAAAATTCGATGGGCCGCGTGTTTGGCTGTGGGAGCGACGATCCTGGTTCCTGCCCCGGTGCGAGGTCAGGGGCAACCCGCCGCGCCGCCGCCGCAAGCGGCCGCGCCGGCGGAGCAGATTTCGGGCGCCATGATCAAGAAGGAATCCAAGCTGGTGCTCGTCGACTCTGTGGTGACGGACAAAAAGGGCAATTATGTCCGCGACCTGACCCAGAATGATTTCAAGGTTTACGAAGACAATAAGGAACAACCGGTTTCTTCCTTTTCCTCGGGCGCGGATGTGGCTATCCAGGCCAACGGACAACGCCGGTATCTGATTTTGTTTTTCGATAACTCCACGATGGGCCCGCCGGAGCAGATCCAGGCGCGAGGCGCCGCCGCCAAATTCATTGCGGCAAACTCCGGCCCCGATCGGCTGATGGCCGTAGTGGATTTTGGGGGCTCGCTTCGAATCGTCCAGAATTTTACGGCGAACCCGGACGTGCTCCGGGCGGCCGTATCGGGAGTGAAAGGTTCTTCGGTCGATCCAAACGCACCTGCGCAAGACGTGCCCGTCACGGTCGCGTCAACCAGCCTGCCTTCGTTTGGCCCTTCTCTGGGAAACGCCGCGGCGGATTTTGGGGCGCGCAGTATGCTGCTTGCGGTACGCAGCTTGGCGAAAAATCTTCGCGTGGTCCCCGGCCGAAAGATGGTGGTGCTGTTTTCGGGCGGTTTCCCGCTGACCCAAGAAAACCAGTCGGAGCTAACGGCAACCATTGATGCGTGCAACAAGGCTAACGTGGCGGTCTACGCGCTGGATGCTCGCGGTCTAGTGGCACCCATGCCGGGCGGGAGCGCCCACCGGAATACAACCTCGGGGAAGACCCATGCTGTAGCGAACCATGGACCCGCACAGAAAGCATCGTCACGTCCACGCTTGCTCCTCGCGGCGTATCCGGCGATGGCCATGCCTGATCCTCAGCGGCCGGGCGGCGGCGGGGGTGGCGGCACGGGCGGTGGTGGCGGCGGTGGAGGCCGCGGAGGTGGAGGTGGCACGGGTGGTGGTACTGGAGGAGGCGGCACCGGCGGTGGCGGCAAGGGTGGTTCCGGCGGAACCGGCGGTACCGGCGGAGGTGACAAGGGCGGCACCGGCGGAACTGGTGGCACGGGTGGCGGCGGCAAAGGCGGCTCCAACGGAGGCTCCACTGGCGGTGGCGGAACCCGCGGCGGCGCCAACAATCCCTACGCTAAT
>DATDHK010000477.1:0-5757 GCA_036521635.1 Bryobacteraceae bacterium
GAAGCAGGGCGATTGAGTCCGGCTGCGTCCGCGCGCGGGGGGCGATATCTTCGACCTCGCGCTGGCTGGGCAGACTGCGCTCATCGAATCCATCGAACAGGATTATGAAGGCAAGCTGCATCTGGCCGTGGTGCTCGACGACGATCCGGGCAAAGACTTGGGAATGATGCGGCAGCCCGGGCATCGATTTTTCTTCGCGGCTGAAGAAGTAGAACCGTTGGGACCGCCGCCCACCATCCTGATCGCGGGCATCGGCAATATTTTTCTGGGCGATGACGGATTCGGAGTGGAAGTGGCTCGTTGCCTTTCCGCGCGCGAATTTCCGGAAGGAGTGCGCGTTGCGGATTACGGGATTCGCGGCTACGATCTCGCCTACGCGCTGCTCGACGGTCACGACTTCACGATTCTGGTAGATGCGGCGGGCCGCGGCGAGGCTCCGGGAACGCTCTATGTGATCGAGCCGGATGTCACGGGCAATTCCGTGATGGACGCGCACGCCATGAATCCGGTGAGCGTGCTGCAACTCGCAAACAGCATGGGACCCGTTCGCGGCCGCATCGTGCTGGTGGGCTGCGAGCCCGCTACGCTCGGCGGAGATGAAGGACAGATGGGACTGAGCGGCGCCGTGTCGGACGCCATGGGCGAAGCAGTCCGTCTGGTCGAAGATTTGGTGGCCAAACTCTTGCGTGGCGACAAGCTGGAAGATGCATTGGAAAATTCTCCGAAAGGAAACTGATCATGGAACTGTTACCTGCTGTGGACAATGGCGATTCGACGGATTCGCGAAACACGCTACTGATGTTCGGCGGCCTGGCGTTGGTGACGCTCGGCGCCGGAATGATTCTCACCAGTCCCGCGGTCCGCAAATACCTAAGCGGATTCAGCGTAGGAAAATTGCTCCAAGCCGCCGGGCCGGATTTTGAGCGCTATATGAAACTGAGGGCGATGTAGCGCAGTCCATCGCTATGGAAGTGGAACACTACACCATCGATCCCGATATGAGCAGGTTTACGGTGCGGGCGTTCGCCAGCGGAATGCTGTCCTCCTTTGGCCACAACCCGACGCTGGCTGTTCGCGACTTTACGGGCCGGGCGGAGTTTACGCCGGATGCGCTGGACGCGGCCGCGCTGCATATCAAAATTAACGCCGGCTCGCTGAATGTCACCGACAGCGTCAGCGAGAAGGACCGCCGTGAAATCGAGCGCACCATGAATCAGGAGGTGCTCGAGACGGAGGCGGCCGGCGAACGGCGAGCCATGACCTTTGCGTTGCCCGGACTGCGCGGCTCCTATGCCTGCAACGCAGCGTCGCAAGATCCGTTCGTGCATCAGGAAATCGTCGAGATCCTTTACCACACACTGTGGGAAACGGTGCATGTTTTCTTCGAGCATCGCGAACTCGGCCATGACGTCGGCGCGGCCGGTTTTTTGTATCCGTTTCTCGGCCAGGAGAAACAACAGACCGGTGGCGTGCTCGCTGAAGTCGCCGCTTCCATCCGGATGAAGGTGGCCGAAGACGCGAAACTGCGCGAGCAGACCGCCCAAGAGCAGGCCGGGCAAATTGCGGCCGCCGCGTCCGCCATTCGCGATCGCCTGGCGCGCGGGGGCAAGCTCATCTTGTTTGGAAACGGCGGCTCCGCCACGGATGCGAACGACTGGGCGCTGGACTGCGTTCATCCCCCCGCCGGTTACCAGCCAGTCCCAGCCGTTTCGCTCTCTCTCGAACCGGCCAACATCAGCGCTCTAGCCAATGACGTCGGAACAGAAGTTATTTTCCTTCGGCAATTGATCGCTCATGCGCGCCCGGAAGACGTAGCCGTCGGAATCTCCACCAGCGGAGGATCCAAGAACATAATCATGGCGCTGGAAGAAGCGCGCAAACGCAATCTGCTCACGGTGGCGCTGCTGGGCTATGACGGCGGCGAAATTGTGCGCCGGGGAATAGTGGACTGGCCGGTGGTGGTCCGCTCCGATTACATTCCGCGCATTCAGGAAGTGCAGGCATCCATCTACCACATCATTCGCGAACTTCTGGAAATTACTCGCCATGCCCAAGACTGAGCTTTACGGAAGCGCCGGCTGCCCATACACGCAGGAAATGCGGGAATGGCTGGAGTGGCGCAAGCGGAACTTCGAAGAGTACGACGTAGAAGCAGACGCTGAAGCCTTGTCCCGTATGCGCGCGGCAACCGGCGGCCAGCTCACCGTACCCGTTCTGATCGAGGACGGCAAGGTATCGCAAATCGGCTGGCAGGGGAGAGGCTGCATCGTCGGCGGTGGCTCATGACCATCGCGCGCGCCGTCCGAGTACGAGGCATGGTGCAAGGCGTGGGCTTTCGTCCATTCGTTTTCCGCCTGGCGCGCGCGAACTCGCTGGCCGGTTGGGTGCTCAACGAGCCGCATGGAGTGGACATTCATTTGGAAGGCGCCGAGCCGGCGCTCGACGCATTTCTACACGACCTCGAAACGCAAGCGCCGCCGGCTGCGCGTATCACCGCTGTCGAAGTAGGTCCCACGGAGCAAGCCGGGCTGCGAGATTTCACTATTCGCGAAAGTAAATCCGCCGGCCGCCCCTCTGTGCGCATCTCGCCCGACCTTCCAATCTGTGAGGACTGTCTTTCGGAACTGTTCGACCCGGCGAATCCACGCTACAGTTATCCCTACATTAACTGCACCAACTGCGGTCCGCGTTACAGCGTGATTGAGAGCCTGCCCTACGACCGCGCGCACACCACGATGAAGCATTGGCCGATGGACGCGGTCTGCGCCGTTCCGTACGGCGATCCCTCAGACCGCCGTTTCCATGCTCAACCGATCGCTTGCCCCGCATGTGGACCGCATTACCGGCTGGAACCCGCCGCGACCCCGGCAATCGAAAAAACTGCCGAACTCCTACGCGCCGGCCACATCGTCGCCATCAAAGGAATTGGCGGCTATCATCTCGCTTGTGACGCAAATAACGAAGCGGCCGTTAGCGCGTTGCGCGAGCGCAAGTATCGCAAGGAAAAACCGTTCGCCGTGATGGTGCGCACGATCGAGATCGCCCGCCGGCTTGCCGATGTTTCACCCGAGTCCGAAGCGCTGCTTACTTCGCTGGCTCGCCCGATTGTACTCGCGCCGGCCAAGGTTGAGCTTCCCGGAGTCGCGCCTGGCAATTCCGAACTGGGGCTGCTCCTGCCATATGCGCCCTTGCAGCATCTGCTATTCGCGGCGGGAGCGCCGGAAGCGCTGGTCATGACCAGCGCCAATCGCTCCAGCGAGCCTATCGCCTATGAGGACGACGACGCGTGCCGGCAACTCTCCGGAATCGCCGACGCATTTCTAATCGGCGAGCGCCCCATCGCCCGCCGCGTGGATGATTCCGTAGCGCGAGCGGGAGTTTTCGGGCCGGTGATCCTGCGCCGGTCACGTGGTTATGCGCCTGGCGCGGTCGCGAGGCTGCCATACTCAAGTCCGCTGCTAGCCGTCGGGGCCGACCTGAAAAACACAATCACTCTGGTTGTGGATGGGCAGGCGTTCGTCAGCCAGCACATCGGAGACTTGGATCATTTCGCATCGCTGCAATCTTTTCGGCAAACGATTCGCGACCTGGTCTCCATGTATGAAGTCTCCTGGGACAATCTGCTGGTTGTGCACGACTCGCATCCGCAATATGCCTCCACCACGCACGCGCGCGAATTGCCCTCGCCGGAAAAGCGTATTGTCCAACATCATCGGGCGCATATCGCCTCCGTGCTCGCCGAACGGGAAGCGTGGGAAGAGCGCGTCGTCGGCGTGAGTTTTGACGGGACGGGCTACGGCGATGACGGCTCGATTTGGGGCGGAGAATTCTTCGCGGGTAGTATGGCCGAGGGCTTCCGCCGCGTCATGCACCTGCGCCCGGCCATACTCCCCGGCGGTGACGCGTCCGCCCGCCATCCAGTACAATGCGCCGCCGGCTTCCTATCGCAAATCGACGGACTTCCCCCGCTGACCTTTCCGCGCCGCTACCAGGACTCATTGCAATTGATCGCCAAACAAATTCGAACGTTCGAGACTACTTCGATGGGCCGGCTCTTCGACGCGGCCGCCGCCCTGCTCGGATTTACGCGCGAGATCAGCTTCGAGGGTCAGGCCGCCATGTGGCTGGAACACTTGGCGCGAACTGGCGCGGCTTCCGATTCGTATCCCTTCCCGATTGACGGCGACACGCTCGATTTCCGTCCGCTACTCTCGGCAGTTGCGCACGATCGCCTGCGTGGTCGGGAGACCGCCGGTATCGCTCGCGCCTTTCACCGGGGCGTCGCCCACGGCTTGTGCGCTGCCGTCAAGATGCTCTGTGAGAGTCACGGCACACGAACCAGCGTTCTCTCGGGCGGCGTCTTCCAAAACGAGATGTTGCTCCATGATGCAAAAACAATTCTCGAACCGGAGGGCGTCCGAATCTGGACCAATGCATGCGTGCCACCGAACGATGGCGGCATCAGTCTGGGGCAAGCGGCGCTTGCTGCGTTAGGACACTCTGGAGTTTTCCATGCATGAGCTCTCCATCGCTCTCGGGATTTTGCAAGTAACCGAGGAAGAGTCCGAGCGGCGCGGAGGAGTCCACGTCGAAGCGATCCATCTGCGGCTCGGACCCCTTTCCGGCATAGTCAAAGAGGCCCTTCTTTCCGCTTGGCGAGTCGCCTCCGAACAAACTGCGTTCGAAAGATCGCGACTGGTGATCGAGGAGGTCCCCATCGCGGTTTTCTGTTCGAAGTGTCAGGCTGAGCGGCCGGTGCAATCCATCCAGCAGTTCTGCTGTGTGGAGTGCGACACGCCGGCTTCGGAGGTTGTGCGCGGCCGGGAGTTGATGGTCGCCGCGCTGGAGCTGGCCGAATGAGCGCACAACCGCGCATCGTCGAAGTTCGTCAGAATATTCTGAAGCGCAACGACGTGCTGGCCCAAGAGCTGAGACGGCGCTTCCAGGCAGCCGGAGTATTCGTGGTCAGCCTGGTCTCGAGCCCCGGCTCCGGCAAGACCGCTTTCCTCGAAAAAACGCTCACGCTGCTCAAACAGAGGCAATACCGCCCCGCGGCCCTGGTTGGCGACCTGGCTACAGACAATGACGCGGCCCGCCTGGCGCGCAGCCAAGCGCCAGTAAAGCAAATCACCACCGGAACGCTCTGCCATCTCGAAGCCGCCATGATCCAGACCGCTCTGGAAGACTGGAATCTTGCGGAGCTGGATTTTCTGTTTATCGAAAACGTCGGTAATCTGGTGTGCCCATCGTCTTACGACCTGGGAGAGAATCTTCGCCTGGTCTTGCTCTCGGTCACCGAGGGAGAAGACAAACCGCTGAAATATCCGACCATCTTTAACAGCTCGGATATTGCCGTGCTGACGAAAGCCGACCTCGCCGAGGCCGTCGAATTTGACTGGAAGGCCGCGGAGACCAACATCCAATCCGTTCGCCCTGGCATGCCGATGTTGCGAGTGTCGGCCAAAACCGGCCAGGGTATGGACGAGTGGCTTGCCTCGCTGCCAAGGTATCGCTAGGCCGTCCGCGTTGTCGAGTTTTTTCCGATGAGCAGCAGGATAAGTACTGCCGCAATCACTGGAACAATACTGGCGCCGACCAGAATGGGCCGGAATGAATAATGGTCCGCGATCATGCCGATCAGGAACGTTTCGGCGATGGTCCCGATCCCCGCTCCGGTTCCACTCAGGCCGCTTACGGTTGCCACGCTCCCGGCTGGATAAAGATCCGCCGGCAATGTCAGTATGATCGTGGAAAATG
>DATDHK010000478.1:0-3235 GCA_036521635.1 Bryobacteraceae bacterium
TGTAACTGTTCCCGCCCCGACGGTCCGTCCGCCTTCGCGAATCGCGAACCGCAATCCTTTGTCCATGGCCACCGGCGTGATCAACTCCACCACCAGCCCCACGTTGTCGCCCGGCATCACCATTTCGCTGCCCTCGGGCAACTCCGTCACTCCCGTTACGTCCGTCGTCCGGAAATAAAACTGCGGACGGTAGCCCTTGAAGAACGGTGTGTGCCGCCCGCCTTCATCTTTGCTCAACACGTAGATTTCGCCCTTGAACTTCTTGTGCGGCTTGATCGAGCCCGGCTTCGCTACCACCTGCCCGCGCTCCACGTCGTCCTTTTCAATTCCTCGCAGCAGCAGGCCCACGTTGTCGCCCGCACGCCCCTCGTCCAGCAGCTTCTTGAACATTTCCACGCCCGTGACTACCGTCTTGCGCGTGTCCCGGAAGCCCACGATTTCCATGTCCTCGCCAACCTTGCAGATGCCCTTCTCGATGCGGCCCGTCACCACCGTGCCGCGGCCCTGGATCGAGAAAATGTCTTCGATCGGCATCAGGAACGGCTTGTCGACGTCGCGCGGCGGCAGCGGAACGTAGCTATCCACTTTGTCCATCAGCTCGTCAACTGTCTTTTCCCACTTCTCTTCGCCGTTCAAGGCGCCTAGAGCGCTCACACGCACTACCGGCAGCTCTTCGCCTGGGAACTGATACTTGGTCAGCAATTCGCGAACTTCTAGCTCTACCAGCTCGAGCAACTCGGGGTCGTCCACCATGTCCACTTTGTTCAACGCCACCACGATGCACGGCACGCCCACTTGGCGGGCTAACAAAATATGCTCGCGTGTTTGCGGCATGGGGCCGTCGGTGGCGGCGACTACCAGAATGGCGCCGTCCATCTGCGCCGCGCCGGTGATCATGTTCTTGATGTAGTCGGCGTGGCCGGGGCAATCGACGTGGGCGTAGTGGCGGTTGGCGGTCTCGTACTCGACGTGCGCCACCGCGATCGTGATTCCGCGGGCTTTTTCTTCCGGCGCGTTATCGATCGAGTCGAACGAACGGAACTTGTTTTTCGGATTGTGTTTCGCCAGCACCTTGGTGATGGCTGCCGTCAGCGTGGTCTTGCCGTGATCGATGTGCCCGATGGTCCCGATATTCACGTGCGGTTTGCTGCGATCGAATTTTTCCTTAGCCATGGCTGTGAGCTCTCCTAAAAAATTTGTTACCTCGTTACTTTTCCTTGAACCTTAGCGACGATCTCTTCGGCGATGTTCTTGGGCAGCTCTTCGTATTGGCCGAAGTGCATGGTGAAGGTGCCGCGGCCCTGCGTGCGCGAGCGAAGCTCGGTGGCGTATCCGAACATTTCCGACAGCGGCACTTTGGCCTTGATCACCTGCGTGGTGCCGTGAATTTCCGTTCCTTCCAGATGGCCTCGCCTGGAGTTCAGGTCGCCATTCACCGTGCCCATGTATTCTTCGGGCACCACCACCTCGACGCGCATAACAGGCTCGAGCAGAACCGGTTTGGCCTTTCTGCAAGCTTCCTTGACACAAATGGATGCGCAGATTTTGAACGCCATTTCCGAAGAATCCACGTCGTGGTATGCGCCGTCAAAAAGCGCTACTTTGACATCGACCATCGGATAGCCTGCGAGGATGCCGCCCTCGAGCGCCTCGCGGACACCCTTTTCGACGGCCGGAACAAACTCTTTCGGAACATTGCCGCCGCGGATTTCATTGTCAAACTCGAAACCCTTACCATGATTTGCTTCGACACGCAGCTTGGTGCGCGCGTACTGGCCGCTGCCGCCGGTCTGCTTCTTATGGGTGTAGTCGTATTCGGCGGTCGAGCGAATGGTCTCGCGGTAGGCCACCTGCGGCTTGCCCACGTTCGCGCCCACGCTGAATTCACGCTGCATGCGGTCCACGATAATTTCCAGGTGCAACTCGCCCATGCCGGCGAGAATCGTCTGGCCGGTATCGGCGTCGGTGGAAACGCGCAAGGTGGGATCTTCCTGCACCAGCTTCTGGATCGCCATCCCCAATTTTTCCTGATCAGCCTTCGTTTTCGGCTCGATGGCGAGTTGAATCACGGGTTCCGGGAAGTCGATGGACTCCAATAGAATTGGGTGCCGCTCATCGCAAATGGTGTCGCCCGTGGTGACATTCTTGAGCACCGCGGCGCAGATGTCGCCGGCCAGAATTTCCTGAATGTCTTCGCGCTTGTTAGCGTGCATCTTGACTAATCGCCCGATGCGCTCTTTGCGATTTTTGGCGACGTTGAACACGGACTCCCCCGCGCCCAAGCGTCCGGAATAAACGCGTATGTAGGCCAACTGGCCGACGAACGGGTCGGTCATGATCTTGAAGACCAGCGCCGAAAATGGCGCGTCGTCCTTGGCGGGACGCTCTTCGACTATGTCGAGATTTGAAGGTAGCGTGCCCTTGACCGGCGGAATATCGAGCGCCGAAGGAAGATAATCCACGACCGCGTCCAGAAGGTTCTGGATGCCCTTGTTCTTGAAAGCCGTGCCGCAGATAACCGGGAAGATTTTTTGCGAAATAGTCGCCTTGCGAATGCCCGCGGCGATTTCGGCCTCGGAAATCGGCGTGCCCTCGACGAACTTGGCGAACAGGTGATCGTCGGACTCGGCGATCGCTTCGATCATCTGCTCACGATATGCTTTCGCCTTGTCGAGCAGGTCAGCCGGAATCTCTTCATCGTCGTATTCGGCGCCCAGAGTTTCATCTCGCCAAACGCGGGCGCGCATCATTACTAGATCGATGACGCCTTTGAACTGGTCTTCGGCGCCGATGGGAATCTGAATGGCGACCGGCCGGCATTTCAGGCGGTCAATAATCGTATCCACGGCGTGGTAGAAATCCGCTCCCACGCGATCCATTTTGTTGATGAAGCAAATGCGCGGAACGCCGTACTTGTCGGCCTGGCGCCATACGGTTTCCGACTGCGGCTGCACGCCCGCAACTGCGTCGAACACCGCCACCGCGCCATCCAGCACGCGCAGGCTGCGCTCCACTTCGGCCGTGAAATCCACGTGGCCGGGCGTATCGATAATGTTGATGGTGTAATCGCGCCATTCACAGGTGGTGGCGGCGGAGGTGATGGTGATGCCGCGCTCCTGCTCCTGCTCCATCCAATCCATAATGGCAGTGCCTTCATGCACTTCGCCGATCTTGTGAGTGCGGCCCGTGTAATACAAAACACGTTCCGTAGTTGTGGTCTTACCGGCATCGATGT
>DATDHK010000479.1:0-14948 GCA_036521635.1 Bryobacteraceae bacterium
GAAGTAACCCTGGGATGCGTCGACGCAGACACCGAAGTGAGGATGAAAGAATTCGTCGACCAGGCTTACCGCACCGGCGACACCGCTGGCGGAGTCTTCGAAGTGGTTGCGCACAACGTGCCTCCCGGCCTTGGCTCGCACATCACCTGGGACACACGGTTGGACGGCCGCCTGGCGCAGGCCATCGTCTCCATGCAGGCCGTGAAGGGCGTTGAAATCGGATTCGCGGCTGAAGGCGCGGCCTCCTTCGGATCGCGCGTGCAGGACACAATTCACTACAATCGACAAGAGCGGGAATTCACGCGCGGCGCCAATCGCGCGGGCGGGTTGGAAGGCGGCATGACCAACGGCCAGGATATCCTGGTCCGCGGATTTCTCAAACCGATTTCCACGCTGCGAAGACCGCTTGAATCGGTCGATCTCGCGACGCGTGAGCCGGCCCTGGCCGCCTACGAACGTAGCGATGTGTGCGTGGTTCCGGCAGCGGGCGTGATCGGCGAATCCATGGTTGCGATCGTGCTGGCACAGGCATTTTTGGAAAAATTCGGCGGCGACTCGCTGGGCGAGACCCGGCGCACTTTTGAAGGTTATAAGGAGCAGGTGAAAAGTTTCTGATGACGTATCCGATCGTGTTATACGGCGAGCCGGTGCTCGAAAGTAAGGCCGAACCCGTTACGGAATTCGATACGCCCGAGCTGCACAAATTGATCGACGACATGTTCGAATCCATGTACACCGCCAAGGGCGTCGGACTGGCTGCGCCGCAGATAGGCATCGGCAAACGAATCGCCGTCATCGATCTTTCCGTGGGCGAAGATCCGAAACAGAAAATTGTGTTGTGCAATCCGGAGATCATTCATCGCGAGGGTACGCAGACCGGCGAAGAGGGTTGCCTCAGCATTCCAGGTTTTCGGGAACAGGTGACGCGCGCGAAGACGGTGCGGGTGCGCGCGCAAAATGTTAAGGGCGAGCCGTTCGAGATGACCGGTGAAGAACTGCTGGCGCGGGCTTTTTCTCATGAGATCGATCACCTCAACGGACGTCTGTATATCACGCACGTCAGCGCGTTGAAGCGCGATTTGATCCGCCGCAAAGTGCGGAAACTGGCGAAGGCGGGGGAGTGGGGTTAAAAACCAATTGAACCTCATTTTTCTTGGCACGCCGTCTTTCGCGGTTCCAACCTTGGAGCGTGTTGTCGCGGCTGGCCACCAGGTGGCCGCCGTGTTTACGCAGCCCGATCGACCGAAAGGCCGCGGCGGACAAATGGCCGCGTCGCCGGTCAAGGAAACAGCATCGCGTCTCAGACTGCCGGTGTACCAACCGGAACGCATCCGCCGTCCGGAGCCTGTTGAGCAACTACAGCAAATGAATCCCGACGCCATGGTCGTGGTCGGCTACGGCCAGATTATTCCGCAGTCGATCATCGATATTCCCCGCTACGGCATCATCAATGTCCACGGATCTTTGCTGCCGAAGTACCGCGGCGCCGCTCCAATACAATGGGCCATCGCGAACGGAGAAACACGCACCGGCGCCACCACCATGCGCATTGACGCGGGCTTGGATACCGGCGCCATGTTGCTCAAATGGGAAACGGAAATCGGTCCTGAAGAGAATGCATTGGAATTGGGCGAACGGATGGCGCAAGCAGGCGCGGATCTGTTGGTGGAAACGCTGGCGCGCATCGAAGCCGGAAACATTCAGCCCGAGCCGCAGAACGATTCGCAAGCGACGCTCGCGCCCATTTTGAAAAAAGAAAACGGCGTCATCGATTGGAACTGGCCCGCGAAGAAAATCGCCGATCGAAGCCGGGGATTTCTGCCGTGGCCCGGCACGTACAGTTTTTTCCGTGGCCAAATTCTGCACATCTGGAAAGCTCGCGTATCCGAGGAATCCACACCAGGCACTCCCGGAACGCTTGTGCCTGAAAAGAGGCGCCTGCTGGTAGCCTGCGGTAACCAAACCGCACTCGAGCTGATTGAAATCCAAATCGAAGGACGTAAGCGCATGCCCGCGCAGGCATTCCTCAACGGGCGCCAGCTACAAGAAAACGAAACCCTGGGAGCGGCCGCGTGATCCTTCCGTCGGGCTATCGTTATTCAGCCGCCTACGCCGGCATCCGCAAGGTTAAAAGGAACGACCTCGCGCTCATCGTTCCGGATTCGCCGGCGTCCGCCGCGGCGGTGTTCACGCAAAACAAAGTGCAAGCCGCGCCGGTGCGAATTGCGCGCTTCCACCTGACGGAATCGCGCGGACTGGTTAGCGCCGTACTCATCAACGCCGGCAATGCAAATTGCGCCACACGCACCGGAGACCGCGTCGCCATCGCGTGTTGCGACGCTGTTGCGAAGCAACTCAAAGTACCAGCCGAGCAGGTCTTCCCGGCCTCCACGGGCGTGATCGGCGTCGAACTGGACGCCAGTCTCATTACGAACGCGCTTCCGCAATTGATCCAGGGCCTTTCGCCCAAAAAGTTCGAGCGAGCCGCAGAGGCGATCCTGACCACCGACACAATCCTGAAGGTCGCGCACCAAAAGATTGCGTTCAAGCGGCGAACCGTTCGCATTGCGGGAATGACCAAAGGGTCGGGCATGATTCAGCCCAACATGGCCACCACTCTAGGCTTTGTGATGACGGACGCGGCCATCGCGCCGCCCATCCTTTCAGCGATGCTCGCCACAGCAGTCAAGCGCAGTTACAACCGCATCAGCGTGGACGGCGACACCTCTACTAACGACACCGTTCTGCTGCTGGCCAATGGCGCATCCGGAATTCAGCCCAATGAAAAAGAGCGTGTGCACTTTGAAGAAGCGCTGTCGCAAGTTCTGGAAGATCTGGCCAAGCAGATTGTGCGCGACGGCGAAGGGGCGCGCAAATTGATCACGATTGAAATCAGCGGCGCCTCGAACGAGGATGCGGCGGACCGCATCGCCCGCGGCATTGCAAATTCACCGCTCGTGAAAACAGCGATTGCCGGGTCCGATCCGAACTGGGGACGCATCCTCTCAGCCGCCGGAAACGCTGGTGTGCCGTTCGATCCATCCAAAGTCGACATTTATATGCAAGACATGCTGGTCTGCCAAGGGGGCGTGGCCGCCGAATTTTCGGAGCAGGACTTGAAGAGTAAACTGGATGAGCGCGAGTGTTCGATCCGCCTGGTCTTCCATGGCCGGGGCGCCGGCGGCGCGCGGTTCTGGACTTGCGACTTAACGGAAAAGTACATTGAGATCAATGCGAGCTATCGTACGTAGCACGGGCATTCTTGCCTGTCTCGCCTTTTCATATCTGTCCGCCGACACGCACGACGAAATCGTGGACGTAGTCAGCAACATGGCCAACGCCCTGAGCACTGTGAATGCCCCGAAGTTCATGGATGCGATCGACAAGAGCATGCCCGACTACGACAAGTTGAAAAGCAACGTGGCCGCGTTGATGAATCAAGCCGAAGTCACTTCCTCAATCGAGACCCTTAAAGAGGATGGCGACGACGCCAAGCGCACCGTCGACCTGGACTGGTATCTCGAAGTGAGAAGTCTCTTGCCGGACGGCCCAATCGATCGCCGCCGCGAAATTATCCACTGTGAGCTGCTGCGAAAAGACAAGAAGCATTGGAAGATTGTGTCGTTGAAGCCGCTGGACTTTTTCGCACCCGCAAAACTCGACAAATGAGAAATACTCGCGCCTTGGCCTTGCTCCGGATCGCGGTCGGCCTACTCTTTCTAATTTTCGGCGAGTACAAAGTGTTTGGCACGCAGTTCACCCTCGGCGGTGGATTTCAATCCTGGATCAACCGCTTTATCCAGCACGGCGCCTATCCCTTGATGCTCGGAGTGCTGAAAGATTTCGTTTTGCCGAATGGCCGAGCGATGGCATTTTTGGTGGCGTACGGTGAGCTGTGTATCGGCATCGCTCTTACAGCTGGAATTCTGGTGCGCACCGCCAGTGTTTGTGGATTGATCTTCATGCTCAGCCTGCTATTCTCCGCCGACTATCCTGGCCCGACCGCCGCTTTCTGGCAATACTTCGGCGCCTCGCTGAGTCACTCGGTCCTGGCTCTGTGCCTGGCGGCGTTTGCGATCGGCGATTCTGGCGAAATGTTTTCAGTGCGGCCATTTTTGAAAAAGCTGCGGCGAAAGAAATGATCAAGAATCTAATGTTGCTACTGGGCGCAGCCGCGCTGCTCCTGGCGCAGCCCAACCTGATGCCCTGGCCCTCGAAAATTGCGCTCAAGCCCGGCAGCCTTTCCATCGATCGATCTTTCCGCCTCGCGTTTTCCGGTTACCAGGAGCCGCGTTTGCGCGCCGCTGCCGAGCGATTCATCGTGCACTTATCGGCGCAGACCGGAATCGCGATCCCCATCGACATCGTCGACGACGCGCTGCAAGCCACTCTCGAAATCAAATGCGAGCACGCCGGCGAACCAATCCAAAAACTCGGCGAAGACGAAAGCTACCGGTTGGATGTTACAGAAAAGCACGCCCGCCTCAGCGCGCCCACGCCGCTCGGCGTCTTACGCGGCCTGGAAACATTTCTGCAGCTCGTGGAGCCGAGCGCGCAAAACTTCGCCGCGGCCGCGGTGACCATCGAAGACAAGCCGCGCTTTCCATGGCGCGGGCTGCACATGGATGTTTCGCGCCACTGGATGCCCATCGCCGTGGTGAAGCGCAACATCGCCGGCATGGCCGCGGTGAAGCTCAACGTGTTCCACTGGCACCTGTCCGACGATCAGGGTTTTCGCGTCGAGAGCAAGCGTTACCCGAAGCTCCAGCAACTGGGTTCCGACGGTCAATATTACACGCAGGAGCAAGTGCGCGAAGTTGTCGAATTCGCACACCAGCGGGGAATTCGCGTGGTTCCCGAATTCGACGTGCCGGGCCACTCGACCAGTTGGATCGTCGCGTATCCGGAGTTGGCCAGCGCGGCCGGCGCGTATCAAATCGAGCGCAAATGGGGTGTGTTCGATCCCACGCTGGATCCGACGCGCGAATACACGTACGAGTTTCTCGACAACTTCATCGGTGAAATGGCGACACTGTTCCCCGACCAGTTTTTCCACATCGGCGGCGACGAAGTAAATGGCAAGCAGTGGAAAAGTGAGCGCCACATCCTGGACTTTATGCGCGAGCACAAGCTCAAGAACAACCAGGAGCTCCAGGCATATTTCAACAAGCGAATTCAGGCCATCGTCACCAAACACGGCAAGCGCATGGAAGGCTGGGATGAAATACTGAATCCCGATCTGCCGAAGGACATTGTGATCCAATCCTGGCAGGGTCAAAAATCGTTGGCGGAAGCTGCACGGCTCGGTTATTCCGGACTTCTTTCGACGGGCTACTATCTGGATCACATTGAACCCGCGTCGGTGCTGTACGTGGTGGACCCGCTCGAAAAGGAATCGGCCAGCCTGAGCAATGAAGAAAAATCGCGCGTGCTCGGCGGCGAAGTATGCATGTGGGCGGAATACATCAGCGCGGAAAATGTGGATTCACGCATCTGGCCGCGCACGGCGGCCATCGCCGAAAGGCTGTGGTCGCCGCAAGGAGTAAAAGATATCGCGTCCATGTATCGCCGCCTCGAAGTTGTGAGCCGCAATCTGGACTACCTGGGATTGACGCACCACTCGGGCTACCCCACCATGCTGGAACGGCTGGCCGGCGGCGAGCCGGTGGAACCGTTAAAGGTTCTGGCCGACGTTCTCTACCCGGCGAATTTGGGACAACGAACCAGAACTCACAAGTACACACAACAGACACCGCTCACTCGACTGGTGGATGCGGTCCGCCCCGAAAGCCGAACCGCGCGTGAGTTCGCCGCGCTGGTCGATCGCATGGACAAGCCGCAAATCCGGGCGTGGCTCACGCTTTGGCGGGACAACGATGCGAAGCTGAGGCCCACGCTCGAAAAATCTTTCCTGCTGGCTGAAGACGTTCAGGTTTCGAAAGATCTGAGCCAGATTGCAACCATCGGACTGGAAGCGCTGGATTATCTCGACCACGGCAAACGCCCGCCCCAGGCATGGCTCACGCGGCAAAAAGCATTCCTCGACAGCGCGCGAAAAATCCGGCAGGAACTCTTCATCGCGATTGTTCCGGCCATTCAAAAACTCATCGGTGCTCTCTAAAGAGAGGCTGCGGATTCGGGGGAAATGACCGGATTTACACATTCGCCGGAACGGTTATTGTCGCATAATACGCTAGGCTTTAATTTAGCGGAAATTGCGATTGTAATTCTGAAAAAGGTATTGCATTATAAGTTTCTCTATGATACGTTAGCCCTACTACAAGCGCGGTTCCGTAGGTCATTCGTGTAGGCGAAGGAGAGTGAATGAGACATCGATTGTTGGTTTCGCTGTTCCGGTTAGTGCTTGCGCTGACCCTTTTTGCTGCCGGTGTCGCGCCTAAAAAAGTGAGAGCCATGGAGTGTACTTCGCAAGTCTATGGCGACATGCTGTGCTTTCAGTGTTACGTGTCCAGTCCGCTGGGCTGGATTGCGATCGGCCCTCCGGAGTGGGATCAGATCATAGCTCAATAGCCGGTCGAACTGTTTCTTGGCGGCCCCTGCCTGGTTGGTTCGATCCTGAGCGCCGGGGCGTATTTCCAAGGCAAGGCTTTGCAGTCTTCGAGAGAGGTACGTGGATGGGGGAAGGCTCCGGGAAAGACGATATGTGGCGCGTGCACTCGTGCGCCACGATTCAAGTCTATTTTCTTCAAAACGAATTTCCTCTTTATCGGGGACTCGAGCAGCGGCGCAGCAACGGGTCCGGAATCGGCTTCGAATATTTATCTTCCGTTTGGAGTGAAATAGGACGGAAATATCCTGGAGAAACGCGCGAGGCGCGTATCGTTTATTTTCCTCAAAATCTGAAGAAAGAGGGCGCCTCGCGAGGCGCCCTTTTTAATTGTGCGGCATCCGCGAACGGCGCATTGGAATCGGGCAGAGACGAATGACTTACACCAGGCGCTTTCCAAGAGGAGGGAAGGGTATGCGAAGAATCATTCGAGTTTCGCTCGCGTTGTTTGGTTTTTGCCTGCTGAATATTGCGTTGGCGGCATCCGAACGGATTCACGTCGGCTGGAACGCGGGTGCGTTCCGTCTCGCCGAGGAACCTCTATTCGAGACGAAGGGCCTGCAAAAAACCGGGACGGTGGAGCTCATTTTGGAGCTTTCGCCGGAGGGAACGGTAAAGCAAGTCAAGACATCCAACGGCCTGCCGGAATTGTGCTCGGTGGCGATAGAGAGCGCGAAGAACTGGCGCTTTGTCCGGGCGCCGAACCTCCCCGAAACGATCCGCGTTTACGTTTATTTTACGCTGCGCGACGGATCGGGCGCGCCGACGATACCTGCGCCGCCGCCGCCGCCGTTTGGTCAAGCGCTGGGCAGCGTCGAGATCGAAGGTGTCTCGAGCGAAGTCCAGCAGCAGCTCCTCAAGGCCGTGGGACTCGAAGCGGGCTCCATGGTCACATCGGAATCTCTCCGAAAGGCCGCCATCGAAGCCCATAAGATCGATCCGCACCTGGTTGTGAAAATGACCTTGGATCGCGACGGCCGGCCAAAAATCGTCATCTTTCCACGCTGATGTCCCACACAATTCCACTCGCGGCACGAGGCTCACGATGAAATCAGGTAATCGCCCCATCAGCTTTTTCCTGGGAGCCGCGCTCGCGCTCCTTTCGGCGCAGTTGGCGGCGCCGCAGCAGCCGGCGGCCGACGACGCCGATAAAGGTGGGCGCGTTGAGGGCCGGGTATTCAGCCAGCTTGACGGTACCCCGCTGGGAGGCGCGACGGTCCGCTTGCGAAAGGAAGAAGCGGCTGGCTTCGCCGCTGTTCCCGATCCAAACGAGGGCGCCTATAGCAGTCAGGCGGGGATAGACGGGCGATACATCTTTACCGGCGTCGAGCCAGGCCGCTACCGGATCTATGCGGATCGCCCCGGTTATTTGCGGCGATTTTACGGGGCCCGGGCGAACACGGAAATGTCGCCGGGGACGGTGGTGGAAGTTTCGGCCGGCCAGACCATGAAGAACCTCGACATGGAAATGAGCCGCCTGGGAGCGATCACCGGATTAGTGCGGGATCAGGCCGGCGAACCGGTGACGGAGGCCCAGGTGTCGGCGATGCGCGTATGGTACGAGGACGGCGTCCGGGAACTCTTGCCGCTGGGGTCCGTGAAGACCGACGTGAACGGAAACTTCGCGCTCCGATCGTTATTGCCGGGAAAGTACTACGTCTGCGTGGAGCAGAAATTGCCTTCGAGGATAGCGGGTGCATCGAGAAACGGACAACGCCAGGCCGTGGAGAACATGCTGGGGCGAACGTGCTACCCGGACGCTGGGAGTCCACGGGACGCTATCGCCGTGGATGTCAGATCGGCATCGTCGGTGGATTCCATGGAACTTCGCATGAGGCCCATCAAGTTGTTTCGCATCGGCGGCCAGGTGGAATGGGAGGGCGAAGCCCGTCCGGAGCGGCCGCTGCTGTTGGAGCTGATCCCGAAAAGCCGCGACGTGTTTGTAGCGCCCGGCCACCGCATGGCCCGCGTGCAGAATGATGGCGCATTCCTTTTTGAGGAAGTCGCGGAGGGATCGTATTCTATCGAGCCGGCGCGCGCCATGGTGGACAGCAGCGGCAACCGGAGACTCGGCGGACGGGCCGACGTGGTCGTGCGCCGTGACGACGTACCCGATGTAAAGCTCCGGGTTTTGAGGACGCCCGATATTACCGGCAGGATACGGATTGAGGGCGCGTCAGCCGGCCAGACGGGAGCCGCGCCGCCGGCCAGCTCCGTGAATGTCGAGCCCGTTCCGGCATACGAGGAAAACAAGGCGGCCGGCGGCCCGGCCAGCGTTAAGACAGCGAGCCAACGCGTGCCGCCGCCGCCCGGCTACGCGCCGGAGTCCCCGGCTAAACCCGGCGACAAGATAGCCAACGTTTTGTTGACGCCCAGGCCGGCGCCGCCAGATGAGAAGAGCCCGGTGGCCGCTGCATCCGCGGGCGTTGTCTCCGGCCACGTCGACAGTAGGTCGCTAGCGGGTATGAGCGTAAGATTGAGCGCCGCCGAGCATTTGTCCATGAATGCGCCCACCACAGTCACCGACCGGGATGGCGGGTTCGTCTTGCCGTCGGTCCAGTTGGACCGTTACCGGCTCCAGACCTCGAACCTGCCGGAAGGCACCTACGTCAAAACCGTTCTTTTCAATGGCCAGGACATCACGAATTGGGTGGTAGATCTCAGCGGAAGCTTCGGCGGCCAGTTGGATGTCCTGCTATCGAATGATGCCGGCGAAGTGAGCGGCGAAGTGCGGGATGCCAAGGGCAACGCGGTCCCGGCGTCCTGGGTTTCAGTCTGGCGGACCGACTCCGGCCTTGCGGGCATTGCCAGGCCCGCCGACGTCGTTATCACCGACGGCCGAGGAGCATTCCGCGTGGGAAATCTGCCCCCCGGCCAATATAGGGCGGTGGCCTGGGAGGAAGTGGAATATGGTCTGGCGCAGGCGCCGGATTTCTGCCGCCGGTTCGAAGGCAGCGATAGCGCGGTATTGAAACTGGGCCAGCGCGGCCGGGAAACGGTCACCCTGCGGCCCATCGCCAGCTCGAGAGTGGAAGAGGTGAGATGGCAATTGCCGTGACGCCCGGCAAGCGGGCAGTCCGGTCGATTTGGGTGGCATTGCTGGTGTGCCGGTGCATACCGTCTTTCAGCGGGGAGCCGAGCGGCCCGCTGGTGTACCTTTTCACGCTAGCCCCGCGCTATGAGCCCCACGCCTGGATGGAAGGCGGCGAGCGCTTTCCCGCCGGCGCCACGGTGTACCTGGCGTCCGGCAAGCAGCGCGAACGGCGTCTCATTGCTGCGGATTTTTCAGCTTCGGCCGACGCAGCGGTTTCCTATGACGGCGCGCGCGTGCTCTTCGCTGGAAAGGTTGCCCCGGCTGCTCCCTGGCAGATTTGGGAAACAACGCTGGGCGGCGGAACGCCACGGCGGATAACCTCTGGAGACACGGATTGTTTCCGTCCGCTTTACCTTCCGGACGGCGGGGTGGTCTACACGCGCCGCCTGGAGCGCGGAACGGTGCTGGAACTCGCCAGGCCGGGCGTCGCAAAGGTGGAGCGGCTGACGTTCGCGCCGGGCAAATACCTGACCGATACCGTCCTCCAGGACGGGCGGATACTGATCGAGGCCGTCGAGGAGAACTCCGGCGGGAACAAGCGCGAGCTCTTCACCTTGTATCCGGACGGCACGGGCCTGGAGTCGCTTCGCTGCGACCATGGGCATGACCGGGCCGAGGGCAGGCAGATGTCCACCGGCGATGTCATTTTCGAGGAGCGCGGGCGGCTGGCGAGCATCCGGGCGGCTCTGGCTTCGCAAACGGACGTAATACAGCCGAAGGTCCGTCAACTGGGTCCGGTAGCGGAGGTGGGGCCGGATCGATGGCTGTTGACGGTCCAGCGGCCCGGAAACTCACACGCCGGGATTTTTCTTTGGAACGTCTCTAGCAGGCGACTGCTAAGCCTTGAGAATCCGCAAAACGCGAGCGCGGTGCAGCCGGTGATGGCCGCCCCCCGAACGCCGCCCCGCGACTTTCCGTCGGCGCTGACCGGGTCGCGGCGCGGGGCCAACGCGCTCTGCCTGAATACCCGCCAGTCGCTCGCCCCCTACCAAGGCGTCGCGCAATGGGTGCGGGTGTACGGCCAGGGGCCGCGCGGTGAGCCGGTAATTCTCGGACGCGCGGAGGTGGCCGGGGACGGATCGTTCTTCGTTCAGGTGCCTGGCGACCGGCCGATCCGGTTTGAACTGTTGGACGGCGAAGGGCGCAGTCTGCGGTCCGAACAGAACTGGATCTGGTTTCGGAGCGGGGAGCAGCGGATCTGCGCCGGCTGTCATGCCGGGCCGGAGCAAGCAGCGGAGAACCGGTTGCCCGACGTGCTGCGGGGGCGGCCGAGTCCGGCGAGCCTGACGGGTTCAGCCGCGAATCCGAAACCGGAATGAGCGTGAAACAGATAGCGGCGCTAGCCTGCCTGGCGTGGTGTGCGGCGCCCGGCGGCGCCGAAGTTCAAACCAGGTATTCAAGCCCGGAAGAACTGGCGCTTTCCGTGGACGGGCGGTGGTTGTATGTCGCCTGCACCGGCCGCGACGAGATCGCGGTGATCGACACCCAAACCAGGCGGGTGGCGGGGCGCGTGAGCGTTGGCCGAAGACCGCGAGGTCTGGCGGTGAGCCTGGATTCGCGCCGCGTATATGTGGCGAATTCCTGGGACGACACTGTCAGTGAGGTCGACGCGCACGCCCTACGCGTGGTCAGGACATTGCCGGTGGGCCAGGAGCCGATCGGCGTAGCGCTGGACGGCCGCGGCTTTCTGTACGCGGCCAATCGCATTGGTGGAGACGTTTCCGTGGTGGACCTCAACACCGGGAAGCAGGAGCCGGGGATTCCGGTTGGCCGGGGAGCAAGCTATGCGATCGCGGCGCCCGATCACGACCGCGTGTACTTCACGCGCATCTATCCGGCGGTTGGGGAAATCCGCGACCAGCCCCAAAACGATATCGCGGAGATCGAAACCGGTAAGCGGAAAATTGCCGCGCGGATGCCCTTGGCCGGCGCGGGCGCGGTGTTTCATGCGGCGCTTTCCGGCGGCGGCCGGTTTGGCGTTGCGGCGCTCTTGCGGCCAAAGAACCTGATACCAACGGCGCACGTCGAACACGGCGGAATATTCGGCAACAGCATGGCTTTGTTCGGCCCCGTACTGGGGCGAGTGGTCATGCTGCCGCTGGATGAAATCGAAAACTACTTTGCGCAACCTTTCGACGTGGCAATCTCGCCGGACCTGTCGAGAGTTTTCGTCTCCGGCAGCGGCGCGGACGAAGTAGCCATCCTGGACGGACGGCGGTTGCTCGAGACAGCGGCGGCGGCCGGATCGGAACGGCTGGCCAACGATCTTGCGGCGTCGGCGCGATATGTGCTTGCGCGGGTTGCGGTCGGCCGCAATCCTCGCGGGATCGCGCTTTCACCCGGCGGCAGGCGGCTTTATGTAGCCAACCGCCTGGACGACACCGTTTCGATCCTGAACGCGGTCCGCGGCGTGGTGATCGACACCGTCCCGGTGGGGGAAACGGTGGATCTGACGCCGGAGCGGCGCGGTGAGCAATCGTTCTTCTCGGCGCGTTTCTCCTTCGGGCGGCAATTCAGTTGCGCCAGTTGCCATGTGGACGCCTTGACGGACGGCTTGTCCTGGGATCTGGAGCAGGATGGTTTTGGGCTGGATGTGGTGGCCACCAGATCGCTTGAGTCGCTGGCGGAGACGGCCCCATATAAATGGAACGGAACTACGCCGGACCTGGAAACCGAATGCGGCGCGATTTCGGAGCGGTATTTCTTCCGCTCGCAGGGATTCCGGGGCGCCGAATTAGCCGACGTGGTGAAATTCCTAAAATCTATCCCGGTTCGTCCAAACCGGAACCGGAGGCCCGATGGCCAGTTGACTGCCATGCAAGTTCGCGGCAAGGCAATTTTTGATCGTAAAAAGACGAACGATGGCAGGCTGATTCTGTCCGCATTACAGTGCCGGACGTGCCATGACGGGCCTTATTCCACATCCGGGGAACTGGCGGACGTCGGCACGCGGAAGATAACCGACCGTACTGGAACGTTCGATACTCCCCATCTTACAAATACCGGTTACAAGCAATCGTATCTGCACGATGGCTCGGCGAAGACGCTGAAGGAGATTTGGACAATTTTTAATCCGCATGATTTGCACGGCGTGACGAGCGACCTGACTTCCTCTGATCTGGACGATCTGGTCGAATATCTCAAGATTCTTTGACATGCTTTTCAAGCTGGGTCAGCGCCCACCGCGCGTGCTCGGCCACCAGGTCATTCTCGAACGCCGCTAACTTTTCCAGCGGCTCCCGGAATTTCGCCTGCCCACTGTTGCCCATCGCGATCGCGACGTTGCGCAGAAATCCCGCATACTTGGCCCGCTGAATCGGACTCGAGCGAAACGCATCGCGAAATTCGTCCTCGGTCAACCCGGCCAGTTTCTCGAGCGGCGGTGCAAAATGTCTCGGCTCGAACGAAGGCTCTTCCGCGGCCGGCGCCTGACGATTCCAAGGGCAAACATCCTGGCAAATATCGCATCCGAAAAGATGGTTGCCCATGCCCGCGCGCATTTCCTCCGGCACCGCTCCATGCAGTTCAATCGTGAAATAGGGAATGCAGCGGCGGGCATCCACCTCGTAGCCCGCCGGCGGAATCGCCTGCGTCGGGCAGGCGTCGATGCAGCGCGTACATGTGCCGCATCGGTCCGGCGGCGGTGAATCAGGCTCAATTTCGAGTGACGTCAAAATCTCGCCCAGGAAAAACCACGAACCCATCTGCTGATTGATCAGGCACGTATTCTTTCCGATCCACCCCAACCCGGCCTCCCGCGCGTACGACCTTTCCAGCAGCGGAGCGGTATCCACGCAAATCTTGAATTCATGGCCGGCCCCCAGCTTCTCAACCAGCCTCTCCAGCCCCGCCCGCACCACGTCGTGATAATCCTCGCCCCACGCATAGCGGGAAATCCAGCCGAGCTCCGAATCGGTCAACTCCGTCGAGCGCGGCTCCGGTCCGTTGTATAGCTTCCCCACCGAAATGATGGATTTCGCCCCCGGCAGCAAAAGCCTTGGGTCGGTGCGGATCGCCGCCCGCCGGTCGGTCAGGTAGCCCATGGCCCCGGCCTTCCCTTGCTCGACCCAGTCCAAATAGCGCCGGGAGTCCTCAACCAGCGGCTCGGCCCGCGCCACACCCGACAATTCGAAGCCACATGCGCGGGCCATCCTTCTTATATCGCCGGACGTCACGTTGCCACTATGTTATCCTAAACCTAACGTTTTCAATCGACACCAGAGAAATCGGGGGCCTCCCGTTCAATGAGAGATATCCCCATCGGGTGTAGAAAACGAACGGTTTAACACAATCGTGTAGCCTTCTTAATGGCGGCTCACTTATACTCGGATTTCAAATACATTCTGGAGGCAGCTTCGAGAGAACATGCAAAAGCCCATCAAGTACGCCGAGAAAGCCTTGACAGTAGCTGCGGGCGCAGCCTGGACCGTGTTCGATAAGCTCAATCAAATCAATCAGAGCCCGTCCTTCAAGCCGAAATGGTCCGATAAGCCGCTGCTCAAGAGTTACCAGAAGCAGAAGCCGCCCCTCGGCTGGCCGCGCCAGACCGACTCGCTCTGCCCCAAGTGCGTACCCGAAATCCGCCAGCAGATTGTAGATGGCAAGCTGCCCCACGAGATTCTGCTGAATGAGAAGGTCGGCGAAATCAAAGCCACCATCATCGAGCGCGACGGCCAGATCCTGATGGTGAAGGACTGCCCCAAGCACGGCCATTTTGAAGACGTGATGGCCATGGACACCGCCTTCTTCAAACACCTGGAAGACGTTTTCCCGGGCCGCGACATCGCTGCGCACAACGATGAGAAGCTGCACAACCACGGCACCAGCACCATCAAGCACGGCCGCGGGTCGGTGTTGACTATCGATCTGACGAACCGCTGCAACATGATGTGCGATCCATGCTTCATGGACGCGAACCAGGTCGGCTTCGTACATGAGCTGACGTGGGAAGAAATCAAGACCATGCTGGACAACGCGATCACCATCAAGCCGCGTCGCCAGATGTCGGTCCAGTTCTCTGGCGGTGAGCCGACGCTCTCGCCCTACTTCCTCGATGCGGTCGCGTACTCGCGCAAGGTTGGTTACACCAGCGTGCAGGCGGCGACAAACGGCATTGAGTTTGCGAAGTCGAAGGAGTTCTGCCGCGCCGCTGCTGAAGCGGGTCTGCGCTATGCCTATCTGCAATTTGACGGCATCGGCAACGCAGCGAACAGCCATCGCAAGGTTGGCAACCTGTTCGATGTGAAGCTGCAGGCGATTCACAATCTGCATGAGGCTGGCGTTGAC